>JAOZKL010000093.1 GCA_029935375.1 Patescibacteria group bacterium
AAAGAAGAGGTAGAGATTGATGTTGGTTTAGTGGAACAGTGGCTGGAAGATGCTGCTGATCCAGATAAAAAAATAAGAGAAGATTCGGGAATTAAATTTAGATAAATGTTTATGAAAAAGAATAATATAAAAAAAATTACAATATTTGGATCATTGATTATTTTGTTGAGTGCGCTGGTGTTAGTTAGTATATCTTTACATCCATTTTATAATAGTATAAAAAATGATATTATAGAGAACGAGATTATAAAATATGAAAATCTTAGAGACGAAGAAAGGTATGAAGAGAGTCGTATAATATTGTGTAATTTTGATTTACTTAAACCGTATTATATTTCTATTCATGATATGACGAATGGTGGTAAGGAATATTTTTTATACCAACTAGAGAGGGATAATATTTTTTCCCAAGATTTTGAAAGAAAGTGGGATGGCGGAGCTTCAATCCAAAACACTACATTCTCAGAACTCACCAAAATGGCAAAAGATGACTGCGAACAATTCCGTCAGTCTTACCCATCACCAACAAATCCAAGAAAAGACGATGATGATACAGATATATCTTGGATATACAATCCACCTCCAACAGACAAAGAAATCGCAGAGCAAGAAAGGTTGGTGGAAATGAGAAGAGAACGCAACGAAAGAGAGCAAAAAGAAGCTAGAGAAGGCAACTATTTATTGTTCGAAGAATATGCTGATATTTATAACAGTTTGAGTGACGATGAGATTATTCTTTTAACAGACTTGGAACAAAATGAAGATTACAGTGAATACGAAATTGGTCTTTGGATGAAAGAAAATGGATACACAGATAGAGAAATCAATTGGGATTATATAGACTATTATAGATATGATGATTCTGATGAAGACGAAGTTTGGAACAAAATAAATAGTAGGTATCGTAGTGTTTTCCCAGATGGTTTTGTTAATGAAGAGTAGTAATTTTTAACTATGCTATTGTTTTTGGACTATGTTTCTAGTGTGTTTCTAGGTATTACTCTTCTTTATTCTGTTGTTAAGATTGTGAAAAGAGGTGGTAAACTAGAGGTCTATATATTATTATTATCATTATTGCTTATTCAAGCATTGATTGGTATTGAAGTTGAGTCTTTTGGTTCTCATCATATTGTTTTATTTTATTTACAATCTTCATTTTTAGTGGCGGCTATTTTTTTAGCGTTTTATGGGGTGCAAAAAATACACAAAAAATTTGTATCTTCTCATGACCTGAAACATGAACAGCTCGATACAAGAGAGTGTGAAACCAGCGATAAGTATTCTAGCCTTGATTGGAGGATAAGCTCAAAAACTTTTCTAATTCTTCTTCTTTCTAGTTTTTTTTATTTTCTTTTTCTGGCAATCGGAGTGGCGATCTATGTGTCAAAAGACTCGATAAGTTGGGTATTGTTGCTTCCTATCATTTTCTTCTTTCCATATTTTCAGTATAGGTTGATAATCAGAGCCACATTATTACTAAAAAAGAATCTTTCTGTTACAGTTTTCAAGTTTTACTTTGTAGGGTTGTTTGTCAGCATGTTTCTTTCTTTATTGTTTCTAATACTTGGCGAGTGCGAGCTCAGTATTTTTGTCTTTGTTGTGTTTATGATATTTTTCATGAGTATTACAGATCTTAAGTATCTTGACGTTTGAGCTGAGGATTAGTTTGTATCAAGGGGTATGGGGCGAGTTTGAATTACGTGTTTCTGAAGATTCAAATTATATTATTATAGAAACAAAATCTAGATGCGAAGGCGAGTCAGAATGTCTCATCTGGAAACCAACCGTGAAAATCCCAAATGACTTGACATATTATGATCAAGATGCTAAAGAAGAGGTAGAGATTGATGTTGGTTTAGTGGAACAGTGGCTGGAAGATGCTGGTAGCGATGATGAAAACAAAGTTAAAAATTCAGCAATAATACTAAGATAAATAATATGACTAATAAAAAGAAAATTATAATATATGGATTAGTGGCTATTTTATTAACTGTTTTAGTTTTGACCGGACTATCCCTGTATCCGCTTGGAGACATTAGGCAGATAATAAAGGATTACAAAACAGAGACCGCTTGGACTGAAATGAAAGAAAAATATACTCCTAATGAGTTTTTAATTTGTAGTTTTGATTTCGTGAACCCAGAATTTATATCTATAGAAGGGAGGGATGGTAATATTAATAGTAACTCAATATATACTTTTTATTCAGCTAAGAGAGATAATATCTTATCTCAGAATTTTACTTTAAAATATAATGGCGGTGGATATATAAATAATTTAGACAGTATTGATCAGTTTACCAAAATGGTAAAAGATGACTGCGAACAATTCCGTCAGTCTTACCCATCACCAACAAATCCAAGA
>JAOZKL010000038.1 GCA_029935375.1 Patescibacteria group bacterium
CATTTATAGACATACAACCCTCTACAACAACAATTGACAAAAAAGAAGCGATAATTTATGGTCTTGCTATGCAGGCACAGGCTAATATCGATGTAAAAGTCAGGCAAGAGCAATGCACAAAAAGAAACTGGGTATTTGGATGGTGGTGTTCTAAATGGGAATACAAAGAAGTATATCATGAGACAGAAAATATTCAACATTCGCAAATTATATTAAACGAGGATAACCACAGAGGAAAAGAGCTCAGAAATTTTTGGAACAA
The DNA here is from genome assembly GCA_029935375.1 of Patescibacteria group bacterium. Classification (GTDB taxonomy): domain Bacteria; phylum Patescibacteriota; class JACMRA01; order JACMRA01; family JACMRA01; genus JAOZKL01. Next base: position 263 of record JAOZKL010000038.1, read on the forward strand.
CACAATAGACGGCAAATGGCAAACAAACAATACATTACCAGGTAATAATTCATCTCCATTGATAATAGATGAAGATATATCTATGGGTGAAAATATTTGTCTAACTCAAAGACTTTATGGCAAAATTGGTTATGACAATATAGACCTTAATGGTGTAGGTGCTAGAGGTGGGTGTAGGGTTGCTGATGAGTTACAACAGTTGAAAGATGAGATAGAAGAAGTGTATGGAATTGAAATGGTAGATGGTAGTCAAGATTGGACCGTTGAGGAGTTGGGGGCTATGCTTGAGTTATTAGAGGAAATACCAAAGAATTTTGTAGATAATGATATTTTTTTAAAAAAAATAGTAAGAAAAAAGGAAGTTGATAGTCCGACCACATGTGCAAGCGCCTCTAGTGATGGTACTTTGAGTTTATATAGAGATTTTGATTTTAAATTTAATACATTTCAGTGTGATTCAAGTTATGGACTTAAGGGTAAAGATGAATTCAAAGTAGTGGTTTTTCATGAAATTGCACATGCTTTGGCAAATAAAAACGAATCTATTGAAGATGGGTTTAAGGTTATTTCATGGAAAGATTCCAATAAAGATGTTAGTTGTTATGAATCTTATATTTGTGATTTATGGGTTTGGAAAGAAAACGGAGATACTCCCGCTTATGGTTATAAGTTAGAAAAAAATAAAGACGGTACTGATAGAGTACTAACAAGAGATCAAGAATTGAAGTTAGATTTTGTGAATGATTATGCTGGCATGCCATTTGGCTATCTAACTCAAACACACCCAAAATACCCTTCATACAAAGAAGATTGGGCTGAGAGCTGTGCGTATTATCAATATATAATAGAAAGGTATTCACAGGCTCCTGAAAAATCTCTTTTAAAAAATAAAGAAAAGTATTTATCTGAAAAAGTGTTTAATTAAAAATTATTTATATATGCCTTATTTATTAAAAAACAAAAGAATTTTATTTTTATTCTCTCTCATTTTATTCTCTCTCATTTTATTCTTCTATTTAAAGTTTAATTTTTATGATAATAAAAGCTATAAAATTAATGAAATAATTTCGTTAGAAATAAAACAAGGAAGTCTTAAAGGGAGGCCAACTGGAAAAGCTATTAATTTATATCAAAGGGATGATTTTAATTTAGTTAAAATTGTTGAAAATAAAGTTTTTTATGTAAGTCATGGAGGCGATTTTGATTATTATTATTATGAAGATAATAATTTTTCAGATGAATTAAAAAAGATTTTTAATGACAATCAAATTTGGAATTTAAACAACAAAGAATATTTTACTACTTTAGTTGGAAAAAATGCGGTTTCAACAAAAATAGTTAATTTAAAAACTGATATTGGATATTTTACATTTACATTTGATACAGACCTTATGGAAAATAATACTTTAAGTGGTGAGAAATATGACAATTTTGAAAACTTTAAGAAATTCTATACTTATTTATATAGTAATTTATACAATAATGGTGATGAATATTATTCAGACGATATAATGATTATCGTAGTTAATGACATGTATTGGGTTAAGAATAAAGATAAATATCCATTAATAGATTTTGATCTTAGTCGAGATTTGAATGAAAATATTATAACAGATAAGAATTATTATTTACAGAAAAAGATATCAAAAAATTCGGTTTTTAGAGATAAAGATGGCGATGTGTTTGTAGTTTATTATATCCCAATACTAGATTTTTAATAGTGCGTTGCGCAGATTAGAGTGAAGTTAGATGACTTTAGCAGTTCTAGTAATCAGGGTGATATCCAATATCTAAGGATAAAGAATGATAATGATTCATATCTGTATGGGACAAACGAAGATGATGAGTTTTACACAAACGCATGGGATTTGTCTGATGATTACTATATGAGAGGTGCTGTTGCTGTGTTCTATAATAAGTTTTATGATATAACAGATGGTTCATCTTATTTGGTAGATTTTCGATTACAAGGAGATGGTGATAAAATTAGTTTGTATCAGAGGGGGCGAGTTTGAATTGTGTGTTTCTGAAGATTCAGATTATATAATTATAGAAACAAAATCTAGATGTGAAGGCGAGTCAGAGTGTTTCATCTGGAAATCAACCGTGAAAATATCAAATAACTTGACACATAACAACAAAAGTACTAATATCCTGATTATAAAAAATAGAATGACAAAGCCAAAAAACAACCCAAACAAGACTCAACAAGCACTAACTCTGTTTGGTTTGGTTGTGTTCAAGTTTACTGTGTATTTATACATCTGGAAAATTCATCCGTTTGTATCAAAATTTTTGGATTCTGAACCGGGTAGTTTCAGCGTTGGCTTGAGCAGGGAGATTATAATTGTGTTGTTAGTCTCAATATTGATAGAAGCCATTGGCTTTGCCATAATATCTACTTCAAGTATAAAAAAATATTTGATATTTGTTATAACCATCATCCCACGGCTTTTTTTGTATTTAGAGTTATTTAGGTTAGTTTATCTGTCATCTGTTGATGGCATTACACTAGGAGGGTCTTTGTTAGTTTTTGTATTTGCAATATTGCTTATAGTTATAGAGTATTTCTTTTTCACATTACTTACAGAATTCAAGCTTTTCAAGAAAAATAAGATTGATTTCTCCAATCTAATATATATAGTACTTACCATTCCGCTATACTGTCTGTGGTATAGTATTTTTGAAATTGCTTATTTGCCTCAGTTGGTTGATGCTGGGCAGTGGTTTATCTTCTTTGGTGTATACAGTGTGTTTATGTTCTTACCGTTGCATATTCCATGGATTATAATTTCTACCAATCACAAGCTGTTGAATATTTTCTCTCTTATCTTGCTTGTAGTTGAGATGGCTTTTGTTTATATCAATGTTTATAATAATATTTTTTAGTATAGTTTGGCTTCAGTAACTTGACACAAATTGTAAAATAGTTAAAATTATATTTATTATGAAAATTACATCATATTTAGTAGGGGGTATTATTTATCTACTCTTGATCGTTGGATACAGATTTTACCAAAATGGCACAATCACATTAAGCACAGATTATGTTATAACCTTGGCAATCAGTTATGCAATGGTTGTGGTTTCTTTCTTATTTGGAGATCTTATAGTGAAGAAAAACAAAAGATAGGATTTGACAATAAACGAATAATTTTTTAATATAAATATATATGACTACAACATTAGGTATTATTATAGCAGTTGTTGTGTTGGTTGGTTTCTATGCCATCAATGTTTACAACAAACTTGTGAAGATGAAGACTCAGGTCAGTGAGGGCTCTAGTGATATAGAAGTTCAGCTAAAGCGTCGGCATGATCTTATCCCAAACTTAATCGAAACGGTAAAAGGTGCAAAGAATTTTGAACAAGAAACTCTTGAAAAAGTAATAAAAGCTAGGCAACAAGCTATAGATATTTCAGGTCTTTCACCAGAAAAAATGGCCTCAGAAAATATGTTGTCAGGTGCTTTGCGCCAGTTATTTGCATTATCAGAGAGTTACCCAGATCTAAAATCTAATGAGAACTTCTTAGCATTACAAGAGGAGCTTACAAATACTGAAGATCGTATTTTGGCGAGTCGTCGTTTTTACAATTCTACTGTTAAGGATTACAACACTTACCAAATTCAATTTCCTGCTATGCTTTTCCGTGGATTAGCAAGGGCAAAAGAGGAGTCGTTCTTTGAAGCTGAAGAGAAAGAAAAAGAACTTCCAAAGGTATCGTTTGAATAGTTTTCAAATAAATTATTAACTCAAATTATAAGATTGACTCTGAAAAGAGTCTTTTTTATTTATACTTATATTGCTTAGTGCATTGTATTTAGTTTTAACTTCTCCCTCGATTGTGTTACGATCAAATCTTGGTGTTCACAGTAGTTTTTGGTGTGGGGTTAAATAAATAAGCTTTTTTATTAAGGTATTTGATAATTAGTTTTGGAATTAAGAAAGAGGTCTAATGATTTGACAAAATCCAATATTTCTTTTATTGTTCTTATTATATAAAAACTATATTATTATGGATACAAAAAAAATAGTAGAATTGGCAAAGAAGGATATGAACATTGTAATTGCGATTGTAATTGCAGTAGTGATCGGTGGTTGGCACTTTTTGTCTTCTCCAAAGGTTGAGGATGTTTGTGAGCATAGTGTGAGTCTAATGATAGATGAGATGAAAAAACAGGGAGAAGAGGATGGTACATTAGAGTTTATTAATCAGTTTATAAACGAAGATGAAATGGTCAAAGAGTGTGTTTCTTCTATTGAAGAGGAAGATGATATCAGCAAAAAGCAGATGAAATGTATCTTAAAGGCAGATAGCTTGGATGAAATGGAAGATTGTGAAGAATAGTACTTGCTATCTTTAGAGTTTATTAAATTAGCAGGTTCATCCTGCTTTTTTATTTGGTTGCAAAAATTATTTACAAAAAAATATAGTGGGATAATCCACTATATAATTTAGTTTTTATTTTCTTAGATTAGCTATCTACACTAATTAATTCTACTTCAAATGTCAATGTTGCTCCTCCAGGGATAGTTCCAGGGATACCATTATCACCATAAGCTAGGTCTGAGCTGATAACTAATGTTCGTTTCCCGCCTTCTTTCATACCGGGGATACCAACTTCCCATCCTTGTATTAGTCTACCACCACCTACTACAGATTGAAATGGTTCGTTACGACTGTATGAAGAGTCAAACTCTGTTCCATCTTCTAGCATTCCTTTGTAGTGAAATGTTGCAGTTTGCCCGCTTTGCAATTCTTTACCTGTTCCAACAACTACATCTTCTATTTCTAATCCTTTAATATCTTGATTTGACATAACATCTTCTGTGTCATTTTCTTGGTCTTTTGTCAAGCCTTCGTTTTCTTGGTTGCTTTCTACAATCTCTTCTCTTTGTCTTCCATCATAGTCGTATCCTACTTCCTCAGATTGAAAAAATGTACTTATCAGCATTCCAAGCCCGGTTAATAACATTCCAATAATTGCTGTGAAGGAAACTGCTTTTATAAAAACTTTGTTCATAATATATATTTTAATTTAGGTATAGATTTTGTATAAAACTGCTGGTGTATCGGCTGTATTCTATCAAATCGCTGTTTTGTAATGTTTGGTTATATACCTTTATTACATAATAATTTTGCTCTGTTACGGCAGTATAATATACTAAATTGTTATCAGAGTTTTCAAACTTGCTGAGCTTTACCCCTTTTTGTATTGTTATATCGTTGCTATCTTGTATATAGTCAGATCCTAGTTTTTTGCCTACTTCTTCTGCAAATCTTTTGGAGTCCCAAGCATTGTCATATTCTGATGATTTTACTTCTATACCTGTGTTGTATTCCTTTGCTTCTTTGGATATTGTTGCTATATATGTATTTACAGATCCTTGCCTGTTGTCTTGGTTCAGATATGTAAAATCTGTTGTGGAGTAATTCATCTGATAACCCTCTGGTATCTCACCTTCTGTAACGATTGTAAAGCTAGTGCCAGTTATCGTTGTTTTGGCCTTGGTTGTAACCCCAGAAACTTGTCCTGTAGTGTTTTCTAGTTTTGATACTTTGCCTTGTAGGCTCTTCATCTCTACTAATGAAAAAGATCCAATAGCCGCCAGACTTATCATAAGAACGAGAACTAACAACCAAGAGCTTTTGGTTGGCTTATTGCTTGTTTCACTTTTCTTTGCTTTCACTTTTGCAGCTTTTTGCTTTATCTCTTCTACTTTTTGTGATTCTTGAAATGGTTTGCTAAAATCAAAGTCAGACATATACAGTATTTGTACAAACAATATAATATTTTTTATTTATTTTGTCAAGCAAATGTATTTATTCTCCATATTTTGAAAAAACTTATATTATTATTATCTTACATTGTTTAATTGTTATTTTGTATTGTCACTTTGTCATTCCGCACTCCCTCTCTGTTCTGTCATGCTCGCGAAGGTGGGTATGACAGTACAGAACAAAGACCTGGATCCCGCATCCAGTGCGGGATGATGTAAGTGCAGGATAACAGGAAAAAGCTATTTTTAACCCAATCAAATCAAATTAAGTACTCTGTTTTGGTTGGTAGTATAAGTGTTTTGCTCTTGACCCAATTTTGTATTTATGTTTTTATATATTATATGATACAAGGGCAATCACTGGAGAATGACAGGCGTAGACTTGCGCTAACAGATAGGACGATAAACAGCTCTTCTAGCTGGTATAATGGATTGGCGATAAAACAATATTTGCAAAAAAATGTCTTTGATCTCAAATCAGACTTCAAGAACTCTGGGATTGTTTCTGGGCGATGGACTGCATATTGTCATTATTCTGCGATAGTGGCGTTGGAAAACTTGTTACACAAAAATGAACTCAACGAGGGGGATACTGTTTTGATCCATCCGCTTACACCAGCATCTATTGTGGATAGAATTGTTCGTAAAAAGGTAAAAATAGTTTCGTTTGATATAGAAAAGGAAACCCTTAACTGGAGTGTAAAAAAGTTTCAGGACTTTATAGGGAAACAGAAAATAGATATGGTTTTCTTCTTTGCTTTTAATGGGATATACGAGCAAATTGTTGATTGTGTCAAATTAATGAATACAAAATCTGTGCCAAGTATTGTGTTTGTAGATAGCCCCCATATTAACTCTGCGTTATTAAGAGTTTTTGATGTTGTAGAGATTGGAGGGGCTCTTTGGGATTTTGGAGATAGTTTTGTAGACGATGTACTAAATGAGGTTTTGCCACAGCCATTGCAGACAAAGAGGTGGTTTGTATCTTGGAATATAGAATCTAGGACAACTTCGTTGTTGGAATACCATCTTAGTGATAGCCAAGAAAACTTCAAAGCTGTATTAGAAGCATATAGTTATTTACTCTCAGAGAAGATAAAAAAAAGTGGTCTTGTTAGCAGGTTAAAATCCTGGGGACTTGGTAGGGCGGGGCGTAGCTTTAATGGGGTTTCCGATGCACATGGAGTTATAAAAAGGGATTATATGAAGATTTTAAACTCTGCTGTTCCAGACATTTTTTTTGAATTGCACAGAGATGGAGAAGCTGTAGAAGACGAAAAGGAAAGGGAGGATATTTTGTACAAATCTGGATTGTTGCAAACCAAAGCTGACGGTTTTTATAACTATTTTAGTTCGATGGTGCATATCCGTCCAACAGGAGAGCTAGAAATCCCCGCCCTGCAAATCAAAAAAACATATCTTGAATATTTTTTCTATACAACTGAAAGGGGGTATTGGCAAGAAAACCTAAAACCAAAAGGGATTGATCCTCGTGCAATGCTAACACTATACCCAGCCATAGCTAGTATGCCAAATATGGACAATACTTTGTTTGCAAACAGTTTTTTGTTCTCAATAGACTTGGTCAAGGCTATGTATGATGACGCTGGCGTGAAGAATTATTAGAACGAATAGATAATAGAAAGTTTAAGACCTGCCGTTATTTTATTGTCATCCCCACAACTGTCCTGTCATCCAAATCCTGTCCTGTCATGCCCGTGTTCTTTCTGTCATGCCCGCGAAGGCGGGTATCCACGCAAAGAGAAATTATCTTCCGTAGAGGCGAGCCTGTCTCGCCAT
>JAOZKL010000094.1 GCA_029935375.1 Patescibacteria group bacterium
TCTCTTGATCTTTTGGTTCGTTTTGCATCAAGGTAAAATGAACGTAATAAATGAGTTAGAAAATAATGTTTCAAAAACAATGGCGAGACAGGCTCGCCTCTACGGAGGACAATTTCACTTTGCGTGGATACCCGCCTACGCGGGCATGACAAGTCCACGCCATTGTGCTACTCGCACAATTCCAAGGGATAAAGGGTTAAGTAGGTGCTACGCACCTAAAAATTTCTGACAGACCTAACCTGATACTGACTAGTCTTATGGTAGTAGATGTACTGGAAGCCATCGCTAAAACTCTGACACCACGAGTTGTAGGTACTGCTCTGGGTGCTAGACCAGTAGAAGCTAGATGTAAAGCCATAGTCTGCAATGTCGTCTTTGACATACTGGTATATTGTATTGAGTTGGTCTTTTGCTGGCAGGTACCAGTCTGTATGTCCGTGTAAGTCTTTGGTTGCACAGGCATTGGCTGCTGGGTGTGTAGTATTTGCCATTGCTGCTGTATTGGCAGCCCCGTCTGTTGTGGAAGATGTGCCTGGTGTATCTGTATCTGCTGTTTTCCATTGTAGTGTGGTTGGCTCGTCCTCTGGTGCCATTATCAACCCTGTTGTGCCATCTGTCTGTACTACTATACCACCACCTATATGCCAGCCTACTTGTATCTGCCCTGCATAGTCTGCTGGGTTGGCTGTGTAGTCATACACCGCACCACTAGATTGACTATACATACTGTGTGAAAATATATCCAAGGTCTCTGTACCACCCATCGGATCCTGGAAATTGTTACGAAATGTTACCTCTATCCTGCAATGTCTCGCCATAGACTCTTTTGTTCTGCTCATGTCTGCAATGTCTATAGTGGTTAGGTTGGTTGTGTCGTTGAGAGATTGGAATATAACACTGTCGTCTGATCTGTCGACTATCTTCCAGTCTGTAGACTGATGCACGCCATCCCCTGTATAGCCATCTGCTGTGATAACCCTGTCACCTGCGTCATAATCAAACGCTGCTATACTGCCAACTGCCGGTGTATCGATAGTAAAATTGGTAACGGCAGACCATTTGGATACCTGGGCAAACTCGTTGCGGTGCCTGGCAATTACATAGAAATCTGTCTTGCCCTGACCATCCCAATTGGATGGGTCTATTGTGTGCTGGATCTTTTCGGCAGAGTTGGCAAGCGACTGATAGACTATATGAGACTGATTGAGATCGTCCTGGGCGTATATCTTGTAGTCTGTGTTGATGTGCTCGCCATAACCATCAAAGCTAGATGTAGTAAACCGCACAAAATATTCCTCTGTGTTGGTAATGCTAACACCAGGGGTTGTAACTGCACCCACTGATGAGCCACCAGAACCACCACCAGAACCGCCGCTAGTGGATGAATTGACATGAAACTCGTTTGTGAGACCTATAATTTTGATAGACATAAATATAATACTGTTTTGTGTGCGTTTCCAAATCAGTTTATATCACCCCCCCGTTTTGTCAAGGGCGGTTTTGTGTGGTTTTGATGCAGTTCTGGGTAAAAGTGGATTTTTTGGGTTTATGTGAGTTTCAAAAGTTTCTGGAGTTCGTAGAGGCGAGCATGATTCTACCATGTTTTACTTACCGAATTTAATCCACTGTCAAAACTAGACTTGCAAGGCGTGGATACCCGCCTACGCGGGCATGACAGGACAGCACCTTTTCACCCTCGTAAAAGCAAAAACAGACCCTACCAAGTGCTGGAAGGACAATTTTGTAATCAGAAAAAGTAAAAGTAAAATTGGGCAATACTGAGAAGATAACTGTCTGAACGCAGGTGAGTTTTATCTTCTCTTGATCTTTTGGTTCGTTTTGCATCAAGGTAAAATGAACGGAACAAGTGAGTTGGAAGGCAATATTTCCAAAAACAATGGCGAGACGGGCTCGCCTCTACGGAAGGTAATGTTTTTTTTGCGTGGATACCCGCCTACGCGGGCATGACAGAACGGAACGCGGGCATGACTATGAAGTTTCGTAGAGGCGGACCTGGTTCTGCCATGTTTTTGCTTGCCGAATTTAATTCATTGTCAAAATTAGACTCGCAAGCCGTGGATACCCGCCTACGCGGGCATGACAGGACAGCACCTTTTCACCCTCGTAAAAGCAAAAACAGACCCTACCAAGTGCTGGAAGGACAATTTTGTAATCAGAAAAAGTAAAAGTAAAATTGGGCAATACTGAGAAGATAACTGTCTGAACGCAGGTGAGTTTTATCTTCTCTTGATCTTTTGGTTCGTTTTGCATTAAGGTAAAATGAACGGAACAAGTGAGTTGGAAGGCAATATTTCCAAAAACAATGG
>JAOZKL010000039.1:0-5682 GCA_029935375.1 Patescibacteria group bacterium
CCATTGACAAAATTTCAATAAAGATTTAACCTGTATTCAATGTTCAAGATGTTTGCAAGATTACTTAGCGTTGGTGATTTATACGGAGATGAGTCAGATGTTCTTTCAACAACTCAAGAGACAAATACTTCTGGTGGAGAGTCTATCACTGGTTTTGATTTTGCCGCAATTGGGATCGACAATCAGACTGCAGATCTTGTTATCTTTATAATCGCCGGACTCGTGGTTTTTGCCCTAGCTGTATATATAACTTTGTTATTTCTTCGCAAAAGAGCTCATCGTAAGAATAGATTAAATGATTTCAAAAATACTGTTTTCCTAGAAATTGCAGTGCCGAGGGAAAGTGTAGAAGATGGTAGGAAGAACGAATCAATCTCAGATACAAAAGATGTTATAGGTATTGGTGAGCAGTTGTTCTATATCATGAGTGAGTTTGCAACAGCTGGTTTTGGTAGATGGTTTCGTGGTGGGGAGCGCTTTAGTTTGGAGATTGTAAATATTGATCAAAAGATTAGATTTTGGCTTGTCTGTAGCAAGAGAACTGCCGACCCGATACAGAGGCAGATAATGGCTCTTTACCCAACTGCGGATGTAACACAAATCAAAAAAACTGGCTTTTTCAAAGAAAACACAGTAGCTTATGCTCAAGAAATGCAATTAAGTGGCAGGCACGAGCTACCATTCAAGACATACCGAAGGATGGAGCAAGACCCGCTAAATACTCTTACCAACTCAATCTCTTCTTTGCAGAAAGGTGAGTCTGCAGCTATTCAGTTAGTTATCAGTCCAAGAAAAAACAGAACTTGGCAAAACAAGCCACGCCAACTTGCTACAGAAATACAGCAGGGACAAAGTCCAGAGAGAGTTTTCAAAAAAGGCGGAGTAGGGTCTGCAATAGGCGGATTTGGTAAAGAAATGTTGAAAGATGTTTTTACCTCTAGCAAAAAAGATGACCAATTTAATCAACAAGATAAAGAGAGAGAGATTGATCTTACAGGGAGAAAACAGGCAGTGCAGCTCACTCCCCAACAACAAGAGATAGTTAAACAGCTGGAGGAAAAAGCGATGAAACCAGGGTTTGAATTTGTTATCCGTATAGTTGCATCGGCTGGTAACGAGGCAAGGGCAAAGCAAATTGTTGAAACTGTAATACCAACTTTTCAGATTTTTGATGTTCGTCCGTTTAATAGCATAGAGAGATTGAGGACTAGCTCCAAAGCTTCTGTGTATAATTTCCTTCTTCGTTCACTTAATCATTCTGATACAGATGTGTTGAATACAGAAGAGCTTAATTCCCTTTGGCATGTTCCAAACTATCTTGTCAGAAATCCAAATATTAAATGGCTTCCATCCAAAAAACCTTCACTGCCTTTGGAGATCCCAACACAGGCTCCTGGTAATATTCATGTAGGAACTGCAAAATCTGGAATGCAACAAAAGGAAGTTTATCTTACCCAGGAAGATCGTTTTCGTCATTCTTACATTCTTGGTGGATCTGGATCTGGTAAGTCTGTACTGATGACCAATATGATATTGCAAGATATTCAGAATGGCTCTGGTGTGTGTGTTATAGATCCCCATGGTCAGTTAGTAGATGATGTTTTGCTCCGTATGGATCAGAGCAGAAAGGATGATGTGGTTGTTTTTTCTCCTGCAATTACTGATTTCCCACTTGGTCTCAACATGTTGGAATATGATAGATCTCAGCCAACACAAAAGACAATTGTAATTGATACTTTATTCAGTATTTGGGACAAGTTGTATGATCTCAAATCAACCGGAGGTCCAATGTTTGAGAGTTATATGAAAAACGCCATGAAACTTGTGATGGGGCATGAAGAGTCTGGGGCTACATTGATGGAGATACCAAAGGTGCTTACTGACGAAGATTTTAGAGCCTTCAAACTTGCAATGTGTGACGACGACGATGTTGTTAATTTCTGGGAAAAAGAGGCTGGGCAAGCTGGTGGTGAAGCATCGCTAGAAAATATGGTTCCATATATTACTTCCAAACTATCTCCGTTTTTGACAAATGATTTTATCCGTCCAATGGTTGGTCAGCAAAAATCTGCAATTAATTTCCGTGAGGCAATGGATAACAAAAAAGTAATCTTGGTTAAATTAGAAAAAGGATTGATTGGAGAAACTTCTGCGTTTTTGGTAGGAATGGTAATTGTTGGTAATTTGCTAATGGCGGGGATGAGTCGTAATGACGGGATGAAATACAACGAAGATGGCACAAAGACTCCTTGTACAGCAGAGGAGAGGATTCCATTCTTTGTATATATTGATGAGATGCAAAATTTCTTGTTTGATGCTATCCCAAAAGCTCTTGAAGAAATCCGTAAATATAAAGTTGGCTTTCACCTTGCTCATCAGTTTATCAAACAGTTGTCTACAAAAGAGGGTGACAGGATAAAAGATTCTATAATGGCAAATACTGCTACTAAATTTATTTATCGTGTAAGCGCAGAAGATGCCGAATATTTATCAAAAGAATTTTCTCCGACACTGTCTCCTACTGATTTGCAAAATCCAGAAAAATATAGTTGCAATGCCATAATTTTGGCCAATGGACAGAGGACAACTCCTTTCAATATCAAGCCTCCTATGTTTACAGATCAGGTTGACAGAGCCTTTTTTGACTCTGTGATAGAACAAACAAAGAAAAAATATGGCAAGTCCTTGGAAGATGTAGAGAAGGAGATAAAAGACAGAACGGAGAAATTTATGTTCTAGTTTTTACCAACTATTGCAGTTTCTTAAAACTTTTTTATTTATAATATGTTGGATAATTTGATTAATTTTCTTTCCAAGCTGGAGCAGAACAATAGCAAAACTTGGCTGGATAAAAATAGAGATGAGTATAACAAACTTAGGGACTGGTTCAAGTTTTTTGTAGAAAAATTGATAAACGAGATTGCAAGATTTGACAATGATATTGGATTTCTTGAGCCAAAAAATTGTATATATAGGCTTAATCGTGATGTTAGATTTTCACACAACAAATTACCATACAAAACATATTTTAGCGCAAGTTTTCATCACGGGGGAAAGTGCCAAAAAGATGATGTTCCCGGATATTATTTTCAGATAGATTCTGATGGTATACTTTTTATTGCTGGAGGTAGTTACATGATAGAGTCAAAAAAACTCCTTAGAATTCGCAAGCAAATTGTAAAAGATCCTCAAGAATTAAAAAAAGTTCTTGCTGATAAAAAATTTGTAAGGACATTTTATGGGCTTTCTGGCAATCAACTAAAAACACATCCAAGAGGTTTTGATAAAGATCACAAAGACATAGATTTGTTACGGTATAAAAATTTTACAGCAGGATATCAAAAACTGATAACTAATTTTGATGAAGATAAGTTACAAAAAAACATATTGAAGGATTTTAATACCTTATTGCCATTTGTTCAGTGGCTAAGAGGTTTTTAATCAAAATGTTGACAAGAATCCATTTTTAAGTAAGTATATAGAAATGTTTGAAAAGATTAATCTGCCATATTACTATAGCGCATTAGATCCGTATATAGATGAAAGAACTGTTGAGATACATTATACTAGGCATCACCAAGGCTATGTAGATAAGCTAAACTCTGCAATAGAGGATGGTCAGCCAGAGTTATTTGAAAAAACTTTAGTTGAAATACTTCAAAACACAGACATTATAAATGAAGATGTAAAAACTGCAGTTGTAAATAACGCAGCTCAGGTTTTTAATCATGATTTTTACTGGGAATCATTAGTGCCAAATCCTGATGAGGCTCCAACTGGAAAGTTGTTAGAGGCGATGGAAGAAGCTTTTGGAAGTTTTGAAGATTTTAAGGACGAATTTAACAACAAAGCAGCCTCTCAATTTGGTTCTGGGTGGGTATGGCTTTCATTAAATAGTGATAATAATCTTATAATTGAAACAACGTCTAATGCAGATAATCCAATATTACATGGTAGGATTCCATTACTAACAGTTGATGTCTGGGAACATTCTTATTATTTAACTTATCAAAACAGAAGAGCTGATTATATAAAGTCAATTTGGAATATCATTGACTGGTTCGAAGTTGGGCAAAGATTCGAGAAAAGTGTTAAATAGTTTTTGGTGAATTGAGGTGATATTAAAGGGTTTTTAAACCCTTTCTTTTTTTGACATAATTTGGGTTTGTAACCTTTTTGTTTTTTTAGTGTAATATATTATGTAGCGCTAATTTTTATAAATATGAAAAATGTAATAGAAGTACAAAATTTAACAAAAGAATATCAAAATGGAGGAGAGCAAACAGTAGCTTTGGATAATATTAATTTCAAACTTTCAAAAGGTCAGAGCTGTGCTGTAGTAGGAACATCTGGTTCTGGTAAAACAACATTTTTGCAGTTGGTTGGCGGTTTGGATTTTCCAACAAGTGGCAAAATTATTATCAATGGAGAATGTATTAATGAAATGAGCGATAAAGAATTATCATATTTTAGGAATGATAGTATTGGTTTTGTTTTTCAGTTTTTTAATCTTCAGGATTATCTAACAGCAAAAGAAAATGTAATGCTTCCAGCCTTGATTGCCAAAAAGAAATACAGCGAGATAGAACAAAAAGCAGAGTCTCTTCTGCAAAAAGTTGGCTTATTAAAGGAAAAAAACAGACCAATCAGCCAAATGTCTGGAGGGCAAATGCAGAGGGTTGCAATAGCCAGATCTCTTATTAATGACCCTGAGATAATTTTGGCAGATGAGCCAACAGGAGCTCTTGATGAAGAAAATGCAGAAAATATATTAAATCTTTTTGAGCAGATAGGAAAGGATGGTGTTAGTGTTGTAATAATAACTCATGATAATAAGATCGCAAAGAAGTTTGAAAATATTCTAAAAATAAACAAAGGAAAAGCTGTAAAATAATAATATTATGATTCTAAAAATAAATTTTAAAAAGTTAAAGAAGTACAAAGCAAAGGCGATGTTTCTTATCGCACCAGTTACTGTATTGATAGCTTTAGGGCTTGTCGTTTCTAGTCAGGTGACAAATATTAACAATGCGGCAGATAGTAGTATATTTGGAACTGTAGCAGAGTCTGCAAAATTGATAGAGTTAAAACAACCTGCACAGCAAAGTGGTTATGGAAGCTTTGAAGAGGCAGAAAAATATACTGAACAAGATCTAGATGTGATTGCAAGTATAGATAATGTAATGACTGTAAATTTGACAAATTCTGTTCCACTTAACAAGGTTGTTGTAACTGGTCTTTTTGAGGAAAATTTCAAAACTTCCTTAACTGGGTTAGATAGTAGTTTGGCAGCTCTTTACACTGATTTAGATTTTACCTATGTTGAAGGTCAGTCTATACCAGTTGTTCTGAGTTCAAATACTTTTATTTATAATTATGAAGATTGGAATGGAGAAGATGTGTATGAAATGGAGTTGAAAAACATGAGAGGCCTTAGTCAGGAAGAAAAAGCAGAGGCTTTTAATAGTTCCCCAGTTAAAAAGTCCGCGATAGATTATACAAAAGATGAGCTAATTGGAAAAGAGTTTACATTGCAAGTTGGTGGCTTGTCTGATTTAACTTCTTATACCACTAGTATGGATATGACCAATTTTGTCCGTGTGATGACAAAGAAAACTGATGTAGAAATAGACCTAGAAGAACAACAGAGACAGCAGAATATTGAACAATATTGGGATTACG
>JAOZKL010000039.1:5692-7725 GCA_029935375.1 Patescibacteria group bacterium
CGCAAAAATAGAAAAACCCTTAGAGTATAATCTTGTGGTTGTGGGTGTTATAGAGGACTCTGGTTACAATGACACTTTTATTCCTCAAGAGTTTGCTGATAAAGTATTCGTAGATTTAGTCCAAAATCAGCTAGATGCTAGAGTGGATAATGAGATTGTAGTTGATTCTTTAAAATCAGTTTACGATGGTATTAGTTTTGATGGTTATGAATTAGATGCGGGAAATAGCATTACAAAAGCTATGTCTAAAATGGGCATGGGTATGAGGTCTAAGTCAAATCCGCAAAGCAGTGGATCTGCAGATTCTGAATCAGAGGTAAGTTATGTTATACCTGGGTTGATAATTTCTACGGATAGTTCTGATCAGTCTGATACATATTTTGGTAGTAGTGTTGGTGTAGCCGTGGGTATTTACCAGGATACCGATGCATACCAAATTGCAGTTAAAGAGAGTTCAACAATATTGATAAAAATATCTGATGTTATGGACAGAGAGCAGGTTGCAGAAGATTTAAATACTCTTGGCTATGCGTTTATTGATACTTACAAACTCGATGTCTTTAAGGAGCTGGAAAGCACTTTGAGCTCTATCAGTACCGCTGTTATAGTTATGTTTATAATATTAACCGCTGTTATTGTTACACTAACTCTTGGTAAATTTGTTTCAGAGAGTCGTCGTGAAATAGGTGTTTTTAGAGCCTTGGGTGCGACAAAAGCTGATATAATAAAGTTGTTTGTTAGTCAAGCTATTATGTACACAGGTATTGGATATATTTTTGGATCGATTATTGGCTTTGTTGGGGTGTTGATTTTATCTCCTTTTGCTAAAGCCTATTTTGAAGATTTTATTTCTGATACAATGAGAGAATCCTTCAATGTAGTAGTGGACACAAATGCGAGTATGTTCAAAAACATTGATTGGAGTAGTTTTGCAACTTATAGTATTTTGTTATTGGTAATTACTTTGGTAATATCTATATGGCAGGCTAGCAGAGCCTCCAAGGTTAGTCCAGTTGAGGCAATTAGGGTTGAATAGTTTACTTTAATTCCTTAGCTTCTTAATCTGTCAGATTTTTATCATTGTTGGACCAGTAGAAGGTAACGAATTAGGTATTGATGTCAAAGAATGAGACGATTCTCGCTATTAATTCATTTCTTACAGTCAATATTTCTCACAACTTCTTGACAAAAAACAAAAAAACATTCAGAAACAGGCTATTGCCTAGGTGGTGGAATTGGTAGACACGCGGGACTCAAAATCCCGTACTATCTGATAGTGTGAGGGTTCAAGTCCCTCCCTAGGCACCATATTATAATATTTTACAGGGCTTAGACCCTGATTTTTGTTGTTCAGATTCATTTGACAATTATACAATTTTAGTTCAAATTGGTTTTACTTATGTCATCAGCATACAATCACCAGTCCAGTAATGTACAGAGAACATGGCTATTGCTTTTTTTCTTTGTAGGTCTAGTTAGTGCGGTTTTCTATGGTATCTCTTGGTATTATGGAGACTATACAATAGCATTCTTTGGAGTGGTAATTTCTCTTTCCCAAGCATTTATTGCATATTTTTCTGGAGATAAGATAGCCCTGCGATTTGCAAAAGCCAGGGAAGTTAGCCCAGAGGATAGCCCACGGGTTCACAACATTATAGATAACCTTACAAAGATTGCAGGGATACCGAAACCAAAAGTTTACATCAGCCCAGACAAATCAGCCAATGCCTTTGCGACAGGTAGAAGCCCAGAAAAAGCAAGTATCTGTCTCAATCAAGGTTTGTTAGATCTATTAAACAAATCTGAATTAGAGGGCGTGATAGCTCATGAGTTGGCACATATTAAGAATAGAGATATTCTTGTAATGACTGTAACAATGGTACTGGTCAGTGTAATTTCCTTTGTTGCGAGTATTGGTACAAGAGTGATGATATTTGGAGGTGGCAAAGATAGTGAAAATAAAAATCCTTTTACAATTGTTATTTATATTGCAGTTTTGATACTTGCTCCCCTGGTTGCATTTATTGTACAAA
>JAOZKL010000095.1 GCA_029935375.1 Patescibacteria group bacterium
TCTACGGAAGGTAATGTTTTTTTTGCGTGGATACCCGCCTACGCGGGCATGACAGGGCGGGACATGGGTATGACAGGGCAGAAAGACAAGACAGGTGCAGTGTGAGCATGACATAACAAAAAAAAGAGTAAGTTATTTCTTTGGTTTTGGAGGGGCTTTTCTGACAGATGCCCTAACTCTGTGTTTAACTGGTTTTTTGGCTGACTTGGTGGGAATTGAAACTTGTTTTGGTTTTGTAGAAACTGGAGTCCTGAATATTGGTTTTGGTTTTGATGTTTTCACACTAGGTTTTTTTACAGAAGCCCTCACTGGACGACGATTATTATCAGACAAAGATTTTTTGTTTGTATCATCTTTTTTGTTTTTTGACTGCAACGGAGTTGTTTTCTTATCAGGTTGAGAAGCTTTGGTTATGACCTCTTTCTTAACTAATTTTTTGTCAGAATCGTCATCTGTTTTATCAATGATGGCTTTTGCAGGTTTCATTTTTACCAATCTTTCTAGCGGGGTTTGTGTATCCTGCCCTATCTTATCCACTTTTCTTGGAGCTACAAATTGAGATGCAGATTGAGGAGTGTATTCCATATTGTAATCATTTTCTTCTATCTGATCTATGAAAACATAATACTCTCTGTTCTCCTTTTTGCGACGGTTCCCTCTCCAAACACCAGCTATCCTATTCATAAAAAAGTACTCATCAGCATCTGTGTGTAACTCAAAAGAGGTGAAACCACCGACCCCAAGAACAATAGATTTTTTATCATTTGCCTCTAAAGTTTTTAGTAAATAATGAAAATCTCCATCACCACTCATCAATATAAAAATATCATAATCACCACTTTGCAACAATGCATCCACAGCAAGTTCTATATCCATATTACCTTTGCGCAAATCGTTAAAAACTTTTACAGGTTTTTTAACCACATTATAACTATGCCCTGCTAGATTATCTAAAAACTGTAATTGCTTGGCGTCTTCCTCATCAAAAGCTGTGTAAAAATTGAGCAAAACACTATCAGAGTGCTTACCAAACCATGTAGAAAGCTGTTCAAAATCTACATGAATACCAACCATATTAGCAGAGTAATATAGGTTTGCAGCGTCTATAAAAACACCAACTCTCTTACCCTTTACTATTTTTCGTAGTTTCGAGGTTAAGTCTGATTTTATTTTTGCTTTTTTGTATCTACTTGATCCGTCTGTCATATCTTTTTTTGTATGATTAATCTAATAAAAACAACCTATCATATATTTTTGTTTTAGTCAAAGATTATTCATTCTTTTCTTCCTGTAATCCTGCACCTCAAACCTGTCACTCCGCGATCTGCTCTATTCTGTCATGCCCGCGTAGGCGGGTATCCACGCCTTGCAAGTCTAATTTTGAAGACAAAATAAATTCGGCAAACGAGAACATGGCGAGACAGGCTCGCCTCTACGAAAAATGGAGAAATACTCAGATTTCCATCTTGAAAGGTAGTAAACAGAGTAATTTTTGGTTAATTCTCCTTTGCGTGGATACCCGCCTTCGCGGGCATGACAGTACAGAACAAAGACCTGGATCCCGCATCAAGTGCGGGATGACAGGGGGATAGTATGGGATGACAAGAGAAAACGCGGGTATGACAGAAAAGCACGAGAATAAAAAAAACCAGCGCCTCATATCACAAGTTACAAAAACTCACTATCTTCTTCATCTTCATCTGTTTCTATATCACGCATATCTTCTTTAATGTTTTTAGACGAAATAGTTTGTGACTGTTTTTTTTCTGAAACTTTACTTTGTCTTCGTGCTGCAAACTTGCTTGCCCAATAAACAGGAGACCAAATGTTAGACTCCCAGATCTCTCTCTTGTCCAAAAAATGTTGAATATATTTTTGCAAATCTTCATCAGATGTATACTCAACCTTATGCACCATAAATCCTAGTGGGATAAAATCAAAAGATGGTTCTGTGTAATTGTTTTGTTTAAAAATTGCTGCAAAATAATCTATTGTTAACAAATCTTCTTTGATATATTCTTTTTTGATATCATTAGATAGCTTAAGATCAAAGTCACGAACGATTGTATTATTCAAAAAGTATTTAATACATGGTGATAAAAAAACTGGTTTTTTGAAATTGCGGGCAATATTATTAGCTTGTTGTATTTGTGGGAAAACATCAGTACCAAAATAACTTTTATCATTTTGATTAACAAAGCCGATACCATAAAGAACTTGTAATTTTGGATTGTTTTTGTGTTTGGATAAAAATGCTCTTGCTTGAGTCAGAAAATCTGCAGTCCG
>JAOZKL010000040.1 GCA_029935375.1 Patescibacteria group bacterium
TTTGAATGGCGGGGATAAAGATTTTGAGGGGATTGTTACTAATTTAGAAAGGAGGCACAAGGAGACTACTAGCGATTCTTCTAGAAAAAGCATTGAGAGTTATATGACAAAAAAAGCTTGCCCTCTTTGTAACGGAGATCGCCTACGTCAGGAAAGCTTATATGTATATATTGCAGAAAAGAATATTGCAGAGGTTTCAAAAATGTCTATAGAAGATTGCTATGATCATTTTCAGAATATGCAAAGCGAAGAGTCTAAATCATTGAATAAGAATGACAAGCAAATTGCAAAAATGATATTGAAAGAAGTTACAAACAGATTGAAATTTTTATTAGATGTTGGTCTTGGATATTTATCATTAGTTCGTGGTTCTAATACACTATCTGGTGGTGAGGCTCAGAGGATTCGTCTTGCGACTCAGATTGGGTCTGGGCTAACTGGGGTGTTGTATATTTTAGATGAGCCATCTATTGGATTGCATCAAAGAGATAATACAAAGTTGTTAGAAACTCTCAGAAATTTATGTGATATAGGAAACACAGTATTGGTAGTTGAGCATGATGAAGAGACAATTAGAGGGGCTGACTTTTTAGTTGATATTGGCCCAGGAGCTGGTCGTCATGGTGGATATATTGTAGCTACTGGTACACCACAAGAGGTTGAGCAAAACGACGCTTCTCCTACTGGAAGGTTTTTAGCTGGAAAAGAAGATATTGCAATTCCTGTTGAACGAAGAACAGTTAAAGATGTTGATCCAAACCCAGAAGCAAAGGAATCAAAAAAATACGACAGATTTATAAATGTTATAGGTGCAAGTGGTAATAATCTTAAAAGCATTGACTTGAATATACCTCTTCGCAAATTTGTTTGTGTTTCAGGTGTTTCTGGATCTGGAAAATCAACATTAGTTAATAATATACTTTCCAATGAATTGATGAATTATTTTTACGATTCTCGTCTTACAACTAGTGATTTTGATGAAATAATAGGACTTAATTATATTGATAAACCTATTATAATTGATCAAAGCGCTATTGGTAGAACACCTCGTAGCAATCCTGCTACATACACAGGTTTATTTACTCCTATTCGTGAGTTATTTGCTAGTCAATCAGAGTCTAAGGCTAGGGGGTATGAACAGGGTAGGTTTAGCTTCAATGTAGAAGGTGGAAGATGTGAAACATGTCATGGAGATGGATCCATAAAAGTTGAAATGAATTTCTTACCAGATGTTTATGTTGAATGTGAAGACTGTAAAGGTAAGAGGTATAATCGTGAAACCTTGGAAATAGAATACAATGGCAAAAATATTGCAGATGTGCTTGCGATGACTGTAAACGAAGCTCTTGGTTTTTTTCAAAATCATAAGTTAATTACTAGAAAATTACAAACACTTGACGATGTTGGTCTTGGTTATGTTCATCTTGGGCAGAGTGCCACTACTTTGTCGGGTGGTGAAGCCCAACGTGTCAAACTTGCTACTGAGTTGTCCAAAGTTGGTACTGGAAACACTTTATATATTTTAGATGAGCCTACAACAGGTTTACACCCTATTGATGTAAAGAAGTTATTAGAGGTTTTACATCGTCTTGTTGACAAAGGAAACACTGTCCTTGTAATTGAGCACAATTTGGATGTTATAAAAACTGCAGATTGGATTGTAGATCTTGGGCCAGAAGGGGGTGATAAAGGAGGGGAGATAGTTGCTGTTGGTACTCCAGAACAAGTTGCGAAGGTTTCTGGGTCTTATACTGGAAGATATCTTAAAGATATGTTAAATAGATAGTTGGGTTTTATTGTCATTCTGTTTGACAATACCTATATACTGTGTTATATATTGAGGTATATAAATCAAAAAATAGGAGAGGTTATGCCATTTGAATACAAATTTATACAGGCTCTGGATGAGGACTTGAAAAAACAATTACAAAATAACTATAATATAGATGAGTTGGATATAGAGGATATTTATACAAATACTCAATTATCCAAAATAGAACAGCGTTCTAATTACTTATATGTGTTTTTACAGTTTCCAGAGTACAATTCAACTCGTAGAAAATTTTCTATAAAGGAAGTTCACTGTCTCATATCTGATAAGTATTTATTAATTTTAGATAAACACAATTTTAAACATGTGCAACAGTTTGAATCTGTAAGAGAGGGAATTTTAGATTCTGAAGATGATTCATTTGCTACATTTTATGAAATGTTAGATTTTATTTTAACGAGAATTTTTCGCGCTATAAATAAATTTCGTTTAGAAGTTAGTGAATTAGAGGCTAGTCTTTTTGATGCTGATGTGGACACTGATCATACTGATTTGATTATGGAAATTCAGATAGTCAAAAGAAATCTTATTAATTTTATTAGTATCATATCTCCACTCAAATCTACAATAACTGAGCTTCAGACTAAATATACCAAATTTATAGACAATAAAGGTGTTGAATTATTGGATGATAGTCTGGATAAGATAAAGAAAATGATAAATAATCTAAATAACTATAGACAACAAATGGACATGGTAACTGAAACAAATGAGGTGTTAATTGCTCATAATTCTAATGAAACTATCAAGAGGCTCACGTCAGTTAATCTCATTGCAATCATTCCTATGGCTGTGACTAGTTTTTTTGGTATGAATGTCTATTTCGGTTGGAACTCAGACAGTATAACACCGCTAATTATAATTATTTTTACTGTATTTGTGATGACATATCTGACATTATATTATTTTAAGAAGAAAAACTGGTTGTAATATAGTTATTATGCTCAAAAATTTCATTGCTTTTGTAATATTGTTTCTAGTTGTGCTTGATTGTATATTATTTTTTACATTGGTGTTGAGATATAATGATGAAAATACTTCTAAAGAAGATCAGTTTAATAGTGCTTGGATAAAGATGAAGGCTATAGATAGCCCAGTTAAACTAACGCAAAAGCAGATTAATGATGATAAATTAGAGAAGATGCAGTATGACTTTCGCACTTCTGAGCTAAGTAGTATAATACCAATTCCTCAGGATTATAATACAACAAATTTGATTGTTTATGAGAGTTTAGACATAGAAGCTCCTATAAATTATTCTGTTATGGAAGATTTTTTTGAAACTTATAGAGACTCAGCAGTGATAAATTATTCCAAACTTGCCGATTTCAAAGCAATACAAGATCTGATGATTAAAGGGTCTGTTCATTATGCATTTACCCCAATGCCGGGAGAAATTGGTAATTCATACTTTGTTGGACATAGTAGCGATCCATTGGGTGGAGGTGGAGAGTTTGTTGATATTTTCCGTAACTTGGAAGATTCTGGCAAAATTGGAGATGTTTTTGTGATATATGATAACTATGGCAGAAAATTGCCATTTCGTGTGTATGAAGCCAAAAGGATAAGTTCCAACTCTCCAGATATCGCATATTTTACTGAAAAAGATAGACGGGTAGTTACACTTCAAACTAGTGTTGATGATACATCACAGCGCTGGATAGTTAGAGGTGAGCTTATATGGTATGATTTTGAAAACTTATTAAAAGAATCTAAACAGTAATAATTCCCTTTCTTTTTTAAATAGTTTTTTTTATTGACAAATACAATTAATTTTGGAATAATATTCTTATATGAATAAGAAAAAGATTAAACAATTGAAAAACGCCATTTCTACTGCTGTTCTTGGTGGATTGGTTGTAATATTACCTTCTGCTTTATTGGTTACTGTTTTTAATTGGCTTTATGAAAAAGTTACTTTACTCATCTCTCCAATAACAAAAATGTTTTGGGCAGACCCTGGGTTTTTGGCCAATATATTAACTGTTTTAATAATATTAACCGTTAGTTTTATGTTAGGCGTTGTAGTTAAAACTCGCTCTGGTAACTTTTTTTATAATATAATTGATAAAGGATTTTTATCTAAAATACCTGGATATTCTCTAATAAGAGATATAGTATTGCAATTTATAGGAAAGAAGAAGAATTCATTTTCTGCTGTTGCTTTGGTTAATATATTTAACAACAGTACTAGAATGACAGGTTTTGTTACAGATAGAAGCACTAGCGGTATAGTTACAGTGTTTGTACCAACTGGTCCAAATCCCACCTCTGGTAATATTTATCATTTACCGGCTGATAAGGTTAAAGAGTTGAAGTGTAGTGTAGATGTGGCTATGAAATCTATAATAGCTTGTGGAGGAGGGACATCCGGTTTTATAGATAAGGTGTAGTTTTTTACTACTTTTTTGCACAAAAAAATATCCTCAGAAATGAGGGTTGTTTTCATAATTAAAATGGTGGGCGATAAGAGATTTGAACTCCTGACCTTCTCGGTGTAAACGAGCTGCGCTACCACTGCGCCAATCGCCCAGTACGATCAGAAAAGATTAAGTAACATTTTTTGTATTCTGTCAAGAGTTATTTTCTTAAAGTAATATATTTGAAACCAGTCTATTGACAATATTAGTTATATTAAGCACTCTTTTTTGGATGAATGGCAAATCATACAGAAATATTTTTAAGAGATTTTCAAAAAATAATTATGATTGGAAATTACTATTGGTTGTGGCAATTTTAGTTTTAGGGGGGCTTGCTTTTTTTGCCAGTAGTCTGGATTCCAGTGTTTCTAGTGGCTTTCTTAGAAATTTTTTAAAACAATTTTTGTTTGGTGTTTGGCTTGGTTCTGTCATAGCATATATATTAGCGAGGACTGATTATCATCAACTTTTCAAATACCGCAGATGGATTATTTTTGCAACCCTTTCATCTTTATTGATAATATTCTTCCCCATGCTGATGGCGGCTGGCTGGGGGGTTATAAATGGCGCTGGTGCGCGTGCTACACAGATTGCTTGGGCAGATAGTTTGGGGTTTTTGTATCAAGCCAATAGCGCTGTTAGATGGATAAGTGTTTTTGGAATAACAAATCTTCAGCCTAGTGAGTTTGCAAAAATTGGATTGCTTATCTATTTTGCTTCTTTTTTAAATCAGAAAAAGTTTAATTGGTTAGACTATAAGAAACCCTTATGGGCTTTTATTTTGGTTAGTATTTCTATTGTATTTCAACCAGATTTAGGCAGTGTTATAGTTATCTCGCTATCTATTTTAGCAGCGATGTTTGTAGCAAAAGTTCCTTTGAAGGTGATTTCTATAATTATGGGTATTATGATACTTTTTGGTTCTGTTGCTATTGTATCGACTCCCTATCGTATGAAAAGGATAGAAACTTGGGTTGCTGAAAAAGTATGTGATAGTGGCAAGAAGGATGGAGTTTTATGTTCCAACGTAAGTATTCGTAGTGTGAATAAAGATGATACATTGCAAGTGAATAAAATAAAAGCTGCGATTTCAAATGGTGGGATATGGGGAGTTGGTTATGGCAATAGTGATATGAAAAAAAACATTCCTGAAGTTACAACTGATGGTATAATAGGGGTTGTGGGTGAAGAAATGGGTTATGTTATCACAGCTTTTTTTCTATTCTTATATGTATATTTTTTCTGGAGAGCTATGCAGATTGCTAAGTATGCACCGGACAAGGGAGGCAAAGCGTTGGCAGCTGGGATTGGTTTTTGGATAGTATTTCAAGCCTTTTGGAATGTTGGTGGGATGATTGGGACGCTTCCTATGAAAGGTATTCCCCTGCCTTTTGTTTCAGAAGGAGGGTCGGCCATGTTGGTAAATATTGCAGCTGTTGGAATATTAATGAACATTTCTAGTAAAGCTGAGATTCCAAAAAAGTTGCCAAAACAGAAAAAGTCTGCAATAAAAACAAAAGTTAATAGAAGAAAAATTCACTATTAGAATAAATATGCATAAAAAGAAAGTTTTTATAATGATGTCTGGTGGGGTGGACTCGTCAGTAGCTGCAGCAGATTTGGTAGAGCAAGGTTATGATGTTATCGGTGTTTTTATAAAATCATGGTCTATACAGCAGTTGGAGTCATTAGGTGTTTCTAAGGATCTGTATGATTGTTACTGGAAAAAGGATAGTGAGGATGCAAGGAAAATTGCTAAAATATTAGATATTCCATTTTACGTCTGGAACCTGGAAGAGGAGTATAAGCAGGGGGTTGTTGATTATATGATATATGAATATAAGCATGGTAGAACGCCCAATCCTGATGTTATGTGTAATTCTGTAATAAAATTTGGAATATTTTATAAAAAAGCAATGTCAATTGGTGCAGATTATGTTGCTACTGGTCATTATTGTAGGACTATTTCTGATAAAAAAAGATTAGCCGATACAAATGACACAAAAGATTTTTATAGTTCAGAAAATTTTATATTAAGAGGTCTTGATAGAAATAAAGATCAAACATATTTCTTAAACAGGATATCACCGGAGGTAATTCCAAATATATTGTTTCCCGTTGGAGAGTATGGTTCAAAAGGGGATCTGAGACAAAGAGCTTTGGATCTTAATTTACCAACAGCAAATAAACCTGATTCTCAAGGAATATGTTTTATTGGTCAAACCCCACTTCGTGATATTTTACTAAAAGTAATTGGTAAAAAAGATGGCGATATTATCAATATAAATGGAGACGTTTTAGGTAAGCATCCTGGGGCTTTTCTATATACAATTGGACAGAGAAATAAACTTGGATTATCAGGAGGTCCATGGTTTGTGCTTTCGATAGATATCGAGAGTAATACAGTTATTGTTACTCATCAAGATAATGCGAAGAAATTATACTCCAATACACTAGAGGCTCAAGATGTTAATTGGTTAGTAAAAATTGCTGATAATATCACTGAATTTAAATGCACTGCACAGATTAGGTATAGACAGGAAGGGGTTGAATGTGTAGTCACAGTTAACGAAGAAGCAGGAACACTTAAAGTTGCTTTTGATAATAATGTTAGAGCTGTAGCAAGGGGTCAATCTATTGTATTTTATGATAATGATATTTTGTTAGGAGGAGCCATTATCTCTTAAAAAAAAGTACATAAAAAAAGAGGTCTACAAACCTCTTTCTTATTTAGCGTTATTTATTCATCTATAGGATCATCTACAGACATAGCAAGTTTTTCATCAATTACTTTGGTGTCGTTTTTTGATATATCAGCATTTACTTTGATTCCTAAAGCTGTCAATTCATTCGCTAATACTACGAATGATTCTGGTAAGTTTTACTCAGTTATTGGCTTGTTCTTTATAATAGATTCAAATGCCTTTTCACGACCTTTTACATCATCAGATTTTATAGTTAACATTTCTTGAAGTGCATAAGCAGCTCCATAAGCCTCAAATGCCCAAACTTCCATTTCTCCAAAACGTTGTCCACCACTGTTGCTTCTTCCTCCTAATGGTTGTTGTGTTACAAGTGAGTAAGGTCCTGTAGATCTAGTGTGCCATTTTTCATCTACAAGATGATGAAGTTTATTTAAGTATAAATTACCTACAACTACGTCTCTTTTGTATTTTTCACCTGTTTGTCCATCATACAATGCAACTTTCCCAGTTTCATCATATCCAGCCTGTTTCAATTCTTCTCTAATAGTTTCAGCTGAGATTTCATTTAGTGGTTGTGTAACAGCTTTCATTCCAGTGGACTCGTATATTAGACCCATGTGAGTTTCCAACAGTTGTCCCAAATTCATA
>JAOZKL010000096.1 GCA_029935375.1 Patescibacteria group bacterium
TTAATAGTATAATTGTATTACAAAGAAATTGGCGCTTTTATCCGTGGATGCGGATCATAGTCTGACAGTGTAAAGTCGGAGTAATTGAACTCAAAAATATCTTTAATATCCGGATTTATCTCCATTTTAGGTTGTTTTTTTGGTTTTCTGGATAATTGTGTTTTGACCTGTTCTACATGATCGTTGTATATATGTGCATCTCCCAGTGTATGTACAAAGTCCCCCGGCTCCAACCCCGTAACTTGCGCCATCATCATAGTCAGCAACGAGTACGAAGCAATGTTGAATGGCACCCCAAGGAAAATATCTCCACTCCTCTGATACAAGTGACAGCTCAATTTGCCATCTGCAACATAGAACTGAAAAAATGCATGACAAGGTGGAAGAGCAGCTTTGCCATTAGCAACATTATCTGCAAAACTGATAGAAGTGTCTGGCATGACAGATGGGTTCCATGCTGATACTATCATCCGACGGCTGTTTGGATTGTTCTTGATATCATTTACTACATTAGCAATTTGATCGATACCTTCTCCTGCCCAGTTTCTCCACTGCGCCCCATAAACAGGCCCAAGATCCCCGTTGTCATCTGCCCAGCCGTCCCATATTCTGACTTTGTTTTCTTGCAAATACTTGATATTAGTATCTCCACTTAATAGCCAGAGCAACTCGTGGATTATGCCTTTTAGAAAAACCTTCTTGGTAGTAAGAAGAGGAAGCCCCCTGGATAAATCAAACCTCATCTGATGACCAAAAATACTGCGAGTGCCAGTACCAGTTCTATCTCCTTTTTGAACTCCCTCATCCAAAACTTTTTGTAATAAATCCAAATATTGCTTCATAATTGTACTTATAGGAAATGTTTTTTTGAAGATTTTGTCAAATTGATTTTTTTGTTATACAATATTTTCTTGAGCCAATAATAAAACTGGACCCGCCTCTACGGAAGGTGTCATCCCGCACTGGATGCGGGATCCAGGAAGAACAAACAACAATCTAGCTCATCCTTGTAAAAGCAAAAATAGATTTTACTAAGTGCTGGAGGGACAATTTTATAATTAAAAAAAGTAAATGTAAAATTAGGCATTGTTGAGAGGATAACTGTCTGAGCGTAGGCAAGTTTTATCCTCTCTTGGTTTTTTGGTTCGTTTTGCGCCAAGGTAAAATGAACGTAATAAATGGGTTGGAAAGTAATTGTTTTTGTTTTCCGAATTTAATTCATCATCTTAATTATATTTGTAAGGCATGGATACCCGCCTTCGCGGACATTACAGAACGGATGCGGGATGACAAGGTTGAGACGCTGGATGACATAGTTAAGTGCGGGATGACAGGACGGTGGGGTGGAATAACGAATGCCTCAAAACAAAATTTAACAAAAAAACACCCTAGTTTCCTGGGGTGCTTTGTAATTTTATTTATTCTTTACTTACTATTATTTAACAATTCAATATTGATAGTATCATATAGAAATTGCAATCAATTTCTTCACTCTTGTTTCACAAGAAAATCTATATAAACTCAACCATCCAAGCCAACCAAAACTCTGCTGTATCTTCAGTATCACTGAAATGTCTGTGACCTGAGTGACTGCTTCGAAATATGTAACTTTCTACCAGACAAAAATCTAATAATTATATACTTATTATTTGTTCTGAAATCTTGAAAAAACTCATTTCAAGAAAAAATAGCAAGAGCAGTCATCGTCATTTTTGGTAAAAAAATAAAAAATACCACTAAGGGCTAATCCAAGATAGCACACAAAAATACAGTTGTCAATTTCTTGGCCAACAAAAAAACACCCTAGTTTCCTGGGGTGCTTTGTAATATTTCTTTACTTCTTACTTATTATTTTCCAAAATTATTTTCATAATCTTTTCATGAAAAAGACAAAATCTACTGATAGATCTATCACCAACATCTATGACTATATGCACTCAACTACTCAGTCATATCATGAACCTAATAAACCTTCAATATCATTCAATTTTGATAGATCTGATTTCGTGTTTTCTTATCCATTTCCTTTTGTTGTTCTTCAACTTAATTGCTATAAATTCTTTGGCAATTTCAAAATTTACAAAGTGCAACATATTTGGTTTTGGTAAAAATATAAAAAGGAACAGATAAACTATACACCTAAACTACAGAAAAACCTCTGTATTTCTTCACTCTTCTGTTTAATCTTTCCAGTTCTTTTTCTATAAAGACAACTGT
>JAOZKL010000097.1 GCA_029935375.1 Patescibacteria group bacterium
TAAATAGAGCTAATTGTGTTAAAAATATAGTCTATGGTTGGACTAATAGACATCCTCATGAAAAACATCAGAAACAATTTATAAAGGATGTGAGACTGTTTTTATCAGAAAATGTTTAGTAGTAGGTAGTTTAAAATTGCAAAATAAAAAAATCCATTAAATGGATTCAGTTTAGTAATAAAATAAGATTGGTAGCGCTACGGAGAATCGAACTCCGGTTGCAGGAATGAAAATCCTGAGTCCTAACCACTAGACGATAGCGCCATGATAAAAAATACCATCTAAATATGGTGTATATTGTTTAAATCAAAAAAGCTATATTGTCAAGAGTCCATTCAAAAAAGATACTTGCACAAAGAATAAAGATAAAGTATACTTGAATTGTGTTAAAAATAGAAAGTTCAAATTTAGACTTTCACAAAAACAAAAACAAAAAACATTTATGCCATCAAAAGCTAGATATTATCAGATTAACAGCCATAAAAATAACAGTGGTTGGATTAAAAAGTTCGTAAAGAATAAGCGTA
This sequence comes from Patescibacteria group bacterium, assembly GCA_029935375.1. Lineage (GTDB taxonomy): Bacteria > Patescibacteriota > JACMRA01 > JACMRA01 > JACMRA01 > JAOZKL01. Next base: position 528 of record JAOZKL010000097.1, read on the forward strand.
GACGACAAGTTATGACAGCAATTGTTGCAGGGTATGCATTGGTTGCAGGCGCTTTTTCATACACCCTTCTTTCAGGTGGAGTTGATTACAATGCAGAAGCTGGTAAACTACCTGCTCATATTAGTTCTTCACTGAGAATGGTTAATGATGGGGAGTTATCACTCGGCAGTAGTGTTGATGTGGTTGTAACATTGCAAAATAAGTCTATTACAGATTCTATAAACAATATTAGTCTTGAGCTACAGGCTACTAATGATATTATTAAATGGGATGTTGCGACGTTGTTAAACGATGTAAATCGTGACGAAAAGATACAAATACTTGGAAATCAAGTTGATATCAATTCTTTGTCACCAGGAGAGAGAGTTGAATACAATTTATCTGGAGTATTAGAGGATAATACTTTTTCATATCTTGCCGTGATGGGTAAGGTTTTATACCATAATATAGATGGTATTCAGATAGATTCTACAAATAAAGTATTCACAAAATTGGACAACAATCAAAATGGTTCTGGAAGGCTTCTTTCGCTAAAGACAGATAAGAGTGTTTACAGTATAGGTAATAATGTAAGATTTGATCTATCATTTGATGTGTTAAAAGATGATAAAATTGCTCCGCAAACGGTTGGTAAGATTTATATAACAAAAAACTCTGATGAAACAGTTGCAGCTCTTTCATGTTCATTAGGAGATTTCAGTTCTTGTTCAGCGACATTAAAGAATATGGAAATTGGAGATTACACTGCAATGTATATTGGAGAGTCTGATAATATTTATAGTCAAATTTATTCATTCAAAGTAAGTGGCAAGGCTGTTCAATTTTCACCTAGTAGTCAGGCTTCAGTTGAATATCCATTTGGTAACATGGCGATAAATGGAGAAGTTTCTGTTATTGCAAAGCGAGTGATGAATATGAATAATGTCCCAAGCGGAGAATCATGTTCTTTTGAGGTCCTAAATGATGCAGGAGCTGTTGTAAAAACTTATTTTGCAAAAGTTGAGAATGACCGTACTTGTTATACAACACTAAACTCTGCCGAGATCCCGGGCAATGATACGGTTTATGATGTTCGCCTTGCAAATAGCGATGGTCATACAACTGCAATAATATTTAGTATGAAGAACACCACTCTTCCATTAGCCACTGAGTCAGTTTTGAAGATAGGTAATGATATAACAATTTCTTCGACAGCTGTGGAAAGTCTAAATATGGTAGAATCTGTTGATGATGAGGGCAATCCAATTTTTGTATATCCAAAATTAGATGGAAATAAAGCGACTCTTGGTATCTGGCACGCCAGAACAGGAAGTTTTAGAGAAGTAACATATATTGATGGTCAGGTTTTAAAGTATGAAGATGGAGACTTGTCTGTAAAAATCCCTGCTAATTATTTCAAGAAAGGAGGTGCTTATAAGTTGTATATAAAAACAGTTGAAACCGATGATAGTGATGTTGAAGTAGTTAGATATTCTGAATTTTTACCAGTAATTTTTGATGCTGAGGAGGTTGGATTTACTAATAGTGGTATCAATGTTTCTGATTATAATAATTTAAAGGCAGGACAAAGTGTTGCATTGACAGTTGATGGTGTAACTGATAGAAGTGGAAACGAAATTGCAACTGGTGCGTGTGAGGCTGATATATATCAGGCCGATGGGAGTAAGGCAATAAATACAA
>JAOZKL010000007.1:0-1567 GCA_029935375.1 Patescibacteria group bacterium
TGAAAAGAATATTGAAGCGGCAGAAAAAGTTTTAGAGGATCAGGGTTATGAGGGTGTTGTAGAAGTTGGTGATGAGCTGGGTATTAACAAAGAAGGTAATAACACTAGTATTGATCTAGAAAAATTAGATTCTAATGGCAATACTAACCAAGTTTTTGAAGCTGAGACATCAAAGAATGATATATCAGAGTTAGATAAAAATGGCAAGTATAAAGAAACTTCGAAAACTGTAGCCGAGGAAATAGTCAATACAAAGGCAGTGGTACAACAGAATGGTGGTAATTTAGACAACGGTGGAACTCCGGAAGGAATGGGAACAGTTGAAAGCAATAATAATGTACAGAGTTCTGAAGAGACTGTAGAAACTATTTCTAGAGATGATGTATTTGGTAAAGAGGTAAATACTTCCAGTGAGGTAACTGATGCACAAGAAAAAGTAGTTGAAGATGTTAATCAGATTTTAGAAGAGACCAGCGCCAGTGAACCTACACAGGATATTGAAGAGTCTTCTAACTCCGCATCAGTTGTAAGCGACGATAATTTGGTTGAAGATCTTAGTATTAATACTGAGGTGCAGGGTGGACAAAATGATTATACCTCTGAAGATGTGTTTAGTGATAATCAAGAGTCTGCAAATAATGAGAATACAGAGCAAACAAATCCAGCGATTGACCAGTCCGAGAGCACTACAACTGAGACTGTATTAGACTCTACGGATAGTCAAGTTGTAGATCAAGTTTCTGAAGAAATCGTGGAACAGGCAAATCCAGCAATTGATGAGTCAGTTACGGAAACACCAGCTGATATATCTAGAGAAGATATAATGGGAGGGGGAGATAATCCATTAAGTGGAGAGTCTCAAGGATCTTCTCCTGCAGAAACTGTAGTCGATGAAGAAGTGTCAACTCCTGGGCAAATAAGGACAGAAGCAGAAGCGCAGGCGATAATAGATGCGCAGACACTCACAGATGCAGAAACTGCAAATACACTTCCAACAGGGAGCGGAGCTTAAAAATAGGGTTTATAATTAAAATTTCCATATGGCTTGTCTGTATGGTTTTTTTATTTGCCAATGTGTAAAAAGTGTGCTATAATTAGTATGTTAAAACAATAAACAACAAAAAATATGTCAGAAAATTCAAAAAATACTTTCAATCCTGTTAATGAAAGAGAGCTTACATCTGCTGAATACTATGCTGGTAACAAAGAAAAGGTGAGCAAAGTTGACCCAGAGTCAGCCACTGTCAATAAGATTGATAAAGTAGAGAAAAAATTATCTCCAGAAAAAGACACTGACTTAGTTGAAAAAAAAGCTAAAGGCGTTGAGGAGCTAAAAAAAGAGAAAAACTGGAAAAAACCCTTAATCCTACTTGGGCTTGGAGCTCTTGCAACTGTAGGAACTGTTTTTTATTCTACACCTGGGACTAATTATGAGCCAACTGACGATCAGATACCAACCACAGGAAATGTTGAGACACTAACTGGTAGTAATCTTACTGGAGACATACAAACTGGAGCTGTTGTAGCAACAATAGCTAGTAATAGTTATAATAATCAGTCAGAGTCT
>JAOZKL010000007.1:1667-17130 GCA_029935375.1 Patescibacteria group bacterium
TGGAGCTGTTGTAGCAACAATAGCTAGTAATAGTTATAATAATCAGTCAGAGTCTACTGTAAACAATGCTAATACAGTAGTGGACAACAATGTAGACAATGCTGTTGAGCCAACTAATGTGCCAGCACAAAAAGAAGCTGAAAAATACTTAACATCCAAGCAAATGGCTGCTCTCAGTGCGTTGGTTACCAAAGGGGAGGAAAATGGTAGGCTTACAGTAAATGAACTTGCAAAGATCAAAACCTTAATAAATAAAAGAGGAAATAAGCTTACAATGAGTGATTTGAAAGTAGTTATTGGATATTACAGTAACGACATAAAGAGAAAAGAGATTGTAGAGACTACAATAACAAAAGAAAATAAAGACACTGTTAACAGCGCTCTGGGCATTCTTGGTGCAGATACTGAATATGACAAAGACACTGTTGTAACTACAACCAGTTATGATGACGGTAATAATGTGAAAACTGAAAAAGGCGATGATAGCTCATTTGAATACGAAGAGACTAATGCTAAGGCGAAGGTAATGGGAGAGGAGAACAATTCTTCATCAAAAGATAAGATTAAAGGGTTTGATAAAAACCCGCCAAAAGGATTTGGTGAGAAAGAGGGTGTAACAAAGAATGATGTAATGAATGGTGGTTATGAGAGCTGGGACAAGTTCAAAGAAAATGCATCAAGTTCCAAGTGGGATGTTATAGATGATGAGTTAGACAACTCTAGTAATTCTTCAGGTGATATGAGAGATAATCTTGGCTTCTAAATAAAGTCTTTGACTAAAACACAATAAAGTGATATAATAATATATAATAAAATTAATTAGTTTTATGGTTCTACCAATCAGTAATAAAATAAAAAACTCTAAAGGATCTGTAAAAGCTACTAGTCGTAAGACAAGCAAGCAAGCTACAGTACAGAAACAACAAAAGAAATCAAGAAAAAGACTCTTTACAAATATTTTTGTAGGGGTATTTAGTACTTTGATAATTGCTCTTGGTGTATTTTTGCATTTTTATGAGCAATCACCGGCTGAGAATTCTTATGCTGGATCTCTTATAAAGGTAACAAATCATGGTTTGGATCTTCCAAATATTGAGAGCAAATTAACTGGAGGAATGTATTCTCCACTAGGACAAAGCACAGTACAGAGTACAGCTAATTTAACTGGTATTCCACATGCTTTTGATCAGTACTTCCGTGTACATGGGCAACAAGCCTGTAAAAACATAGCAGCTAATGCTGGGGTTTCTGTCAGTGATCCTTGTTACTTAAGTTTGCCAAAGCTATCTAACCAAGATATGGCCAAGTTTATGGTAGCATCTAAGAGTTATGACAACGGAGCGATATTCAAATCTGCAGAAAGCAATTTAGAACTAGCTGCAAAAGTTAGCACTACAGATCATGTAGATGGAGGAGCATTGATAGAGCGAATCGCAGCTGGAAATTTCAAAGCTGTAGAAGGAGCTAGTCTTGATGCTGTTACTAGATGGTTGGTTGCAGAGGGTTATGCGGTAGAAGATATACAAAAATTAATTAACGAAGTTGGTGGAATTAATGGTAAAACAAAAGTAACAATTGGAAATATTAATTTGGATGCTAGCGGCGCTATAATTAGTGGAAACGCAGTGTTCCCAGATTTTCACCATGGTGCGAATTTGCCAACTAATCGTGCGATTGGATTTTCATATAGTAAAGGTATTTTTGATGGAATTATAATTGAAAGCACTCAGAGTGATAGTGATATAATAATGATACAGATGCGTGATGGAATGGCGATATTGGAAGGTAGTAGTCTTTATTATACAAACGATGGAAAATCAGAAGCTATTATAGAACCTGCTGTTGTAGGTAAGTTGAGCAAAGCATCTTCAACCTCTGTCTTTACTTCTAGTATTTCAAAAGAATGTAGTTATAATAGTGGTAGTTGTGTAGATGTTCCACCTGGAGCAACAGTTCATTATAAGGTTATAGTTCGTGTAAAAACAGGAACAACAGGAAATCTTAACGTAGCTGATTATACAACTAGTGGTGTATTGGAGGAAGTTAAAAATGTTGATATAAGTAAAACTGGAGGGACAAACGATGATGAATATTGGATATATGAAGATGGTCATCAGATAAAGTGGTGGATTGGTGGAATGGATGCGGGACACGAGGCTGTGTTAGAGTACGATTCTGTTCTTAAAGATACTCTTACAAACAATCAAAACATAGAAAATTTAGCTAGATTGTTAGTATACCGTGATTCTACAAGCACTAATGAGATAATATCTGAAGTTGAAAACAATTTCCATATTTATAGTCAATCTGATTCTCCTACTCTTGAAATAACAAAGAACTGTACATATGAGAGCAGTCCTTGTGTAAATGTACCAGCAGGTCAAGATGTTCAGTATACAATTAGAGTAACTGCTAGAGATGCAAATGCAGCTAGTGTTAATGTTCGCGATTACTATGATCCAGCTGAAATAAATAGGATAGTATCAGGTTTGGATGCTGATCATATTGAGTATGAAGATGGACAACTTAGATGGTGGATTGGAAATCTTAATGAAAACGGAACTGCTACATGGACTTATACTATGGAGCTAGAGGATGATCTTGTTAATGGTCGTAGAATTACAAATATAGCAGAAGCTTATATTGGTTATGATAAAAAAGATCAAGCGGAGAAATATTTCTTTATAAATAATCCAGCTGCAGATCAGCCAGATCTAGAAATTTCAAAATCATGTACATATAATGGAGTAGCTTGTGCTAGTACAGATGTACCAGCAGGGGAAACTGTAAACTATACTATAGTTGTTGTAGCTAGAGATGCAGATGCAGAGGATGTGTATGTTAGAGATTATTACGACCCAGCTGAAATTGATTCAATAGTATCTGGTTTAGATGTAGATCATAAAATTCATGAAGATGGTCAAATGAGATGGTGGATTGGTGATATGGATGAGAATGATTCTGTAACATGGAGATATTCAGCTAGATTAGAAGATAATTTAGGAAATGGTAGGACAATAATCAATATCGCCGAAGCTTACATTTATCCAACAAGGATGGATACAGATGAATATAGATTTGTCGTAACTAATCCTGTGGTTGTACAGCCAGATCTAGAAATTTCAAAATCATGTACATATAATGGAGTAGCTTGTGCTAGTACAGATGTACCAGCAGGGGAAACTGTAAACTATACTATAGTTGTTGTAGCTAGAGATGCAGATGCAGAAGGTGTATATGTTAGAGATTATTATGATCCCGCAGAAATATCTTCAATTCCAACAGGACTAGACTCTGATCATAGAATTATGTCAGATGGAGAGCTCCGATGGTGGATTGGTGATTTAAGCCAGAATCAAAGTGCCACATGGAACTACCAAGCTGAGTTAGAATCTGGTTTAGCAACTGGTAGAACTATTACCAATATTGCAGATGCTTATATAGGTGATATTGAGATGGATGATGTTCGTTATGATTTTGTAATAACTAATCCTACGGTAAACTCTGAGCCTGAATTGAGAATTACAAAGAGTTGTACTTACAACAGTCGACCTTGTAATGATCCTTCTGTACCACAAAACGCAGTTGTTACATATACATTGTTGGTAGAAAACTATGGAGATGCAACAGCTACTGGAGTGCAAATTGCGGATGATTACCCACAAAATGATATTGATATCATCAACAGTGGTGGAGCTACTGATAATGGAACTGTATTAGTATTTACTTTAGGAAACATAGGTGTAAATGCAAATGAGTCTGTTTCATATACAGCAAGAGTACAAAGCGATGTTGCTCATAACCAGAGTATTACAAATACTGCAGTTGTTACAGGAACAAATGTAAATCAAGATGCAGATGATACAGATACTTATACATTCCCTGTAGAGTTGTCTGCTCCAGAATTAGATATACAAAAATCTTGTACTTATAATGGATCTGATTGTGCAAGTCAAAACTTAATCAATGGAAATACAGTAACATACAGTTTGACAATTGTGAACAATGGACAACAGACAGCTACAAATGTAACAATATCCGATGATTACCCAGAGACTAGATTGACAGTTACAGATGCTATGGTAAACAATGGAGGAGATGAAAACAATGGAGTGATAAACTGGACATTGGGATCTCTTTTGGCTGATCAAACAACAACATTGACATATACTGCAACTCTTACTAATGTTTCTGCTGGTGATAGAATTGAAAACATAGCTGTTGTAGATGCTGATAATGCAGATTCTGACTCTGATACATATGTATTTGATGTTGGCGGTTCTGTAGCTCTAGATCTTACAAAGACATGTTATGCTGTAGAGGATGGCAATCGTACAGACACTCGTTGTCAGGATGCGACTCTTCAAGCTGGTGATACAATAGAGTATATAGTTGAGGTTACAAACAATGGTACTGATACAGCAGTTGGTATAGATATTGTAGATGATTATCCAGAAGCTTATCTTGTAAACATTTCTTATCCAACAAACTCTCCTGAAGGAATACTTAACAACGGTGTTATAAATTGGATTAATGTATTTGATCTTGCACCTGGTGTTTCTGATACAGTTAACTACCGTGCTGATATTGCTGATGATGTAATGGGTGGAACAACAGTGAGAAATCTTGCTATAGCAACAGATAATACTGGAATGACAGCTGAAGATGATGAAGAGTTTGTTACTCGTGGTAAGAGAGTTGTCATTTCAAAGACTTGTGTAGTCAAAGGCACTGCAGATCAGTGTAATACAGTATCAATGAATAACGGAGATGAGATTGTATATACTATTACAGTTCACAATCCAGGGCCTGATGCTATAGATAATGTAGAGCTAGTAGTTGATGATTATGATGAGACAAAACTAACTAACATAACTGCTATAACATTAGCTGGTGTTAATAATGAGGTAGACGGAACAATAACTTGGACTAATCTTGGCGCATTGTCAGTAAATGGTTCAACAACTATGAGTTTTGAAGCTACTGTTGATGGAGCATTGAATGGTGATAGAGTAGTTAATCTAGCAAGTGTTATTGCAGATGGTTTACAAGCTAATACAACATATACATTTAATATTTCAATTCCATATGAACATGTTGTTGTAACAGGTGCATTTAGTACAGGATTGATAATATCTCTTGTTGCTGCATTGGCTGGTGGAACTTACTATGTAGTTCGTAGTAAAAAGACAGGTAGTCTTTTCGGAGGAGCTAGAAGCAAAGAAGTGTAGATTATAATTTGATTATAATCAAAATAGAGTAGGGGTAAAACCCTACTTTTTCATTTTTATCTAATAATATAGTTGACAAAAATGTTATATTTAGACATTATATTTTATATTATGATTGCCAAGATGAAGCAGGCTATTAAAAAAGCAGTAGGAGAAAAAACTGTCAAAAATATTAGACCTTTTTTTCATGGAGTAAAAACCTGGTTATCAGCTTTGAGATATGGTTTTCCAGCCAGAAAATTAAAAATAGTTGGGATAACTGGAACTAAAGGAAAAACATCTACAACAGTTTTGGCTGGTAGGTTATTAAACAAAATTGGAGTTAAGACTGGGTTCATTTCAACCTCTTCTATTTGCCTTGGTTCTGGAGAGGAGTTTCTTAACACATATAAGATGACAACTATAGATGGGTTGCTTATGCATAAATATCTGAGGCAGATGGTCAGAGATGGTTGCAAGTCTGTTATTTTGGAGATGTCTAGTCAAGGATTAGAGCAGAATAGGCATATTGGTTTGACAGGATTTGATATTGCCGTTTTTCTTAATTTGTATCCAGAACATCTTGAAGCTCATGGTGGGTTAGATAAGTATATAGAAACAAAAAGTATACTTTTCAAAAATTTAAAAAAAAGTGGAACTTTTATTGCATCTGCAGAGTTTGAAGAGTCTGCAAAAATGTGGAGCGCTATACCAGAAAACGTAAAACCGACTATAAATAAATTGTTGATCGAGCAGAACAATAACTTTGAAATACATAATAATAAAAATGGTATAAATAAATCTCTTAAAATAGGTGAGAATGTGATAAAAACAGAATTTTTTGCAAATTTTGAATTGGTCAACTTAGCTTTTGCAGTTTTCATTGCAGAGTCAGTTTCTTCGATAGATTCTTCTAAGATATTGGTTAATACAAAAGATATTGGTCATATTCCAGGGAGAATGGACATTGTAGTAGAAAAAGATAAGTATGATATTATGGTAGATTATGCCCATGAACCAGAAGGCATGAAACAATTATTGCAGACCTTAGCAGAGTGGAAAAAGAAAGGTTTTTATGATAGAGTTGTGCATATAGTATCTTGTGATGGAGTAGGGAGGGATGATTGGAAGAAGCCGATCCTTGGTGACATCAGTTATGAATACGCAGACTTCACAATTGTAACTACTGATAATTATGAAGAAGGGGATGACCCTCAACAGATTGTAAATATACTTAGTAGCAATTTTGATAAAAAATTTAATGGCACAAAATATGTAAAAGTGACGAATCGTAAAGATGCTTTTTCTACAGCTTTGGAATGGGCTGGTAAAACATTTGGAAGGTCTATTATAGTTTCGACTGGTGTTGGTGTTGAGCATGGACTTACTCAACCAACTGGGGTTATGGAATGGAATGAAAAACAGGCTTGGTTAGATCTTGTAGCGAAGAAATAAACAGTTTATTTAGTTTGTTTTAGGGTTTTGTCCGATAGCTTTTTTTATACAGCTTTGGTCTGCCTCATTATATATTATATTATATATGGCTTCAAACAATGGGAGTTCTATCTTCTTCTCTTGCGTGAATAATTGCAGTGTTTCTATAGTATTTAGCCCTTCTACAGTGCTGTCTATAATTTTTAGTGTTTTATTTACATCTTTGTTTTTATTAAATACTTTGCCAAAACGATAGTTTCTACTTTGTTCGCTCTGGGCTGTAAGTATGATATCTCCGATGCCCGCACTTGTTAGTATTGTTTTTTCAGTAAAGCTTTCCCCAGTTAGTATGAATTGTATTTCTTTAATACCTTGAGCCAATATTGCTATTTTTGTATTTGCTTCAAATTCGTCTGACATACCAGATCCTATTGCTAGTGCGTTTTTTAGTATTCCGCATAACTCGACTCCCATTGCATTCTCTTTGTTTTTTTCAATCTTTATGATTGGATTTTCTAATATTTCGAGTATTTTGTCAGAATTGCCCTTCCCAGATAGCGTAGATATGCTAATTGCATCTTTTATAATGTCATCTGCAAAATTTGGACCAGATAATGTATAATATTCTAATTCGTTAGCGCTTTTTGTAAAAATTTCTGATGGAGTTGTTAGCTTATCTTTTGTGGCAGATCCTTTGCTTGTGTTTATTAATATAGACCCTGCTTGTCTGTTTTTTTCGATAATTTCAGATACTTTTTGTATGGCAATTGCTGGAACTGCCGATATTATTACATCAGCTTTCTGAACAGCTTCCTCTGTTTCTGTAGTGGCTTGAATATTTTTATTTAATTTTTTATTAGGAAATATTGTACTATTGCAGTTGTTCTTATTTATATCTTCAATTCTTACTTTATCTGTATCGCATAGTGTAATGCTATTATCTGTGTTTTTACTTAAAGCGTAAGCTATCGACGTTCCAAATTTCCCCGCTCCGATAATTACAATTTTGTTCATACTTATTTTTTATCCTTTTTTGCACCTCTTTCTTTGTAGTACATTTTTGGCTCTTTACCTGTTAAGACTCCTTTCATTCTAGGTAAGTGAGCTATTGCTATAAGCGCACTGGCTGGTACAATTACTCTAACATATTCTGGTAATAATACAGCTGATATGATTGGTAATAAGATTGTACCTACCATTTGCCCAAGAACCATGTACTTGGAGATCGCAGTTGTAACAGCGAATCCAACGAACCAAAATAGAACAAGCAAGGGATTGGTTAGTAAAAGAAACCCTGCTGCTGTCGCCAATCCTTTCCCACCTTTAAATTTCAAGAATACAGAATAATTATGTCCCAATATGTTCCAAAACGCACCAATTTGTAGCAAAGATAGCATATCAAGTTCATATTTTTTTGCAATAATACTAGTTACAAGATAGGCAAGCATTCCCTTTCCAAGTTCTAGTAATAATACAAATATTGTTGTTAGTTTGTTACCAGTTGCTCTGTGTGTGTTCATTGTTCCAACATTGCCAGTTCCGTGCTTCATGATGTTCTGACCTGTTGTTAATTTTACAATTATATAGGCATTTGGGATTGCTCCTAATAGATATGTAGCGATTGCAACGAAAATGCAATAATATATTTCTGACATGATAGTTTTTATTTTATTATATAGGTTTAGCTGGGTTTGTTTCAGTTCCTTTGATCAACCTCCCAATGTTTTGACGATGAGCAAAGATTATCAAAATGTCAAGAGTGGCTATAAACCACCAGTTGTTAATATTTAGAGATAATATAAAAATTGTTAATATTAAAAGACTTGCAAAGGTTGCTACTGAGGATGTTTTACTTGCTTTTAGAAAGAATGAGAGGCCGGCAACAAAAACAAGAAAAAATATTGGGTTAATAGCCAGTAAAATCCCCAGAGTTGTAGAAACTCCTTTTCCTCCAGTCAGTTTTATGTATACTGAAAAAAGGTTTCCAACAATGGCGGCGATTGCAACTAACATTGTTATAGTTGGATCGTGCCATATTTGCTCCACTGTAAATACTGGTAAAAACCCTTTAGATAAATCTAGAAACATAACAACAGCCGCCCATTTCATCCCTAGGCTTCGTTTTATATTTGTTGCTCCGATATTACCACTGTTTACTTTTTGAATATCAATTCCTGCAACTTTTTTTGCAATAATTTTGCCAGATGGTATGCTAGTAAAAAGGTAGGTTGCTAGTACGGAAACTGCTATGTAGTATGTAGTCATTTAATTTGTTTTATTTGAATATCATTCCAATAGATCCTGGCCCAATGTGTGTTCCAACAAGAGTTGTTAATTCAACAACTTGTATATCTAAGGATTTGTTATTATCTTGTATTTTATTTTTTACCTTCTCAACTATTTGTTTTCCTTTTTTTCCTGTATATAAGAGGCAAAGCTTACTGTTATTGTCTTGGTTGGACTTAAATCCTTTGTATGATAACTTTATTTTCTTCTTTATATTTGAGAATAATATTTTATCTTTTGTGTTCTCTATTTTCCCATTTTTTACAGTTAATAGTGGATTAATATTTAATATTTTTCCTATAACTGAAACCCCTTTGCTAATTCTGCCGCTTCTTTCTAGATATGAAATATCATCAACTAATAAAAATATCTTAATTTTTTTAATATGTTTTCTTACAGCAGCTAGGGCTTTTTGTATGTCGTTAGTTTTATTGTATTCTTTTTCAAACTCTTCAACCAATAGTGTTGTACCAGCGCTGATAGATTTTGTATCTATAATGTGTATATTGTCACTATTTTTAAGAAGTTTTTTTGCGTTTAATGCAGATTGGTATGTTCCACTTAATCCTGATGATATTGTAAAACATATTATATTTTCTGATGATTTATTAGCTTTCTCAAAAGTTTCTAAGAATGATTGAGTGGTAGGTTGTGAAGTTTTTGGTGTGAAATTTTTATCCAATTCCATTTTTTCATAGAATTCTTTTTTACTTAACTTTGCTAGATCTTCATCAGGGTTTTGAGATGTAAACACTTGCAATGGTACAATAAAATCGGGACTATTTATCCAACTATTCACAATATCAATAGAACTATCCGTGATGATTGTATAATTTTTCTTACCTTCGATAAAGTGGTGCTTTTCTGCAATATTGTCTTTTTGTTGTGCAATTAAGTCATCTGCCTTGAAATTTCTTATCTGTCCGACCTCTTCTGCAATTCTTTTAATTTGTTCTGGTTTATCAGTGTGAATATGCAATTTTATTAAATTATCTACTTGCATAACTTGTAGTGAATCCCCCATTTTTTTAATCTTCTTTCTCATTTCCTTCTCATTGATTGTTGGATTTTCTATCACACATTCTGTACAATATCTAAAGGTAACTGTTTCCTTTATTATTCCTATTTCAGAGCTACTGTTATTTTCTGTTATTACAATGTCGGTATCTTTAAGTGCAGATAAGAAGCCTGTAAGTATGAATACAAGCCCAGCTGCTCCAGAATCTACAACTTTTGCCTTTTTCATTATTGGATTAGTTTTTCTAGTTTTATCTAAAGCTTCTTGTGAACACTCTAACGCTGTTTCAAATATTTCAACGACACTTTTACCTTTGGCTCCTTTGTATGCAGCCTTTGCGACATCCAAAATCGTACCTTTTACTGGGTTTTGAAATGATTTATATATTGTATCATTGGCGTTTTTAAAACACTTTGTTAATATTTTTGGTGTTAAACCATTTTTACTAGTTATGTTTTCACAAAAACCTTTGAAATATTGTGATATTGCAGTTCCTGAGTTTCCTCTGGAATACATTAGAGAGTTTCTTATAACTGCTTTTTGAACATCATCTAATGACAACAGTGAAGATTCTTCTAATTTATTTCTTACCATTCTAAGTGTATATGCCATATTAGTACCAGTGTCTCCATCGGGCACGGGGAATACATTTATTTTATCCAAGAATTCAGCATGTTCATCAAGATATTTGCTTGCCTGTTTGAACATATTAATAAAAATGGTTGGAGTGAACTCTAATATTGAATCTGTTTTTGTCATAATTTAAAAATTGTATAAAAATAGGTAATCTTTAGTTCTGTTAGATATTACCCAACAAAGAATACTTGGAAAGAAAATAGTACTTGTCAAGGCTTGACAAAATCAAAAAAAACAGACTTATTATTGTATTAATACAATTTTTATGTTTACAAATTTTGCTCAGGTTGATAAAAAGATGATTGGTCAGGATATGACTGTAGGTGGTTTTGTTCACAGTGTGCGTGATCACGGTGGGTTGATTTTTATTGATTTACGTAGTGATATGGAGCTTTTACAGTGCGTTATAGATCCAAAAACAAATAAGGATGATTTTGCCAAAGCTGAGCACCTTAGTAGTGAAAGTGTTTTAAAAATTTCTGGTACATTGCGACCTCGTAGCGATGAGACGATAAATCCTAATTTGCCAAGTGGGGAGGTTGAGTTAAACATAGAAAAATTAGAGATTGTTTCCAAGGCAAAAACACCGCCATTTACAATACATGCTGATGATAAGCAGTTGGCTAATGAGGAGATAAGATTAAAATATAGGTATCTTGATTTGCGTAGGGAGAAATTGCGAAATGTTATGAATAAGAGACACAAGTTAATTCTTGCAACTCGTAATTGGTTTAGTGAGCAGGATTTTATAGAAGTTCAGACTCCGATAATGGCGAATAGTTCTCCGGAAGGAGCTCGTGATTATCTTGTTCCTTCTCGTATCAATCCAGGCAAATTTTTTGCTCTTCCACAAGCACCTCAGCAGTTCAAGCAGTTGTTAATGGTTGGGGGGTTTTCTAAATATTTTCAGGTCGCTCCTTGTTTTCGTGACGAAGATCCTCGGTCTGATAGGCATCCAGGTGATTTTTATCAATTTGATGGTGAGATTGCATGGGCAGAGCCAGAAGATATAAAAAAATTATCTGAAAAATTAGTTAAAGAGGTTTTCATTAAACATACTGATAAAAAATTGATGGAGGAAGAGTTTACACGGATTGACTACATGGAGGCCTTAAACAAATATGGTAGCGATAAGCCTGATTTGCGATATGATCTTGCATGGAAAGATGCTAAGCCTGTCTTTAAAGATTCTGGTTTTAAAGTGTTTTCTAAATTATGTGACAGTCAGAATGCTCGTGTTCAGGCTCTTGTTGTAAAAAATGCTGTAAATAGTTTTAGTCGTAGTGATCTTGATAAAATTCAAAACATAGGTCGTGAATATGGTTTACCAGGGATAGCTTATATTCAATATTTTGAAGAAGGTGCAAAGAGTCCAATTTTTAAATTTTTTGGTGAAACTGATGTAGAAATAGAGGCAAAAAAACAAGAATTGGTAAAATTCTTTGGTGTTGAGACTGGTGACTTGGTTTTGTTCATTGCTAACGAGAGTAGGGAGATTGTTTGGAAGGCTCAGGATAAAATGCGTAAACATATTGCTGAAAAACTAGATATGATAGATGATTCTATTCTTAAGTTTGTTTGGGTTGAAAATTTCCCATTTTTTGAGAAAGATGATAAAACTGGTAAAATTGAGTTTGGACACAATCCATTTAGTGTTTGGCCAGGGGGTATGAAGACACTACAAGAGGCAAAAGCCAAAGGAATCGATGCTTTGTTGGACTTGAAAGCCAAGCAATATGATATTGCATTGAATGGATATGAAGTTCTTTCAGGTGGGGTTCGTAATCAAGATCCAGAGTCTATGGCAGAGGTTTTTAGAATTGTAGGGTATGAAGACACTGAAATAAAAGAAAAATTTGGACATATGATGGAGGCCTATAGTTATGGCGCTCCTACTCACGCAGGTTTTGCATGGGGCTTTGCTCGTTTGTTGATGATTTTGACAGGGGAAGAAAACATTAGAAGTGTGATAGCTTTTCCAAAAAATGGTTCCGGGATGGATACTATGCTTAATAGCCCTAGTGAGGTTAGGCAGTCACAACTAGATGAATTATCTTTGAAGGTTGTAAAGAAGGAAGATAAGTAGTTTTGTTTTTTCTGTTATATAATAATTGCCCATCGTTGGATGGGTATTTTTTATTGTATGGCTTTGGTGTAAATGTTTCTACTTTTTATTGAAACTTACATCCTGTACATTTTCTTCGCTTTTGACCTCCTTTTTTTCTTTGGGTTTTTTATCGTTTTTGCCGCTTTTTTCTTGATTTGGATTTTTTACTCCAAACATTTTTTCGAAATTGATTATCGGCTCGTGCCGTATTTTTTTGTATATATAATAGGTTATAAATGCAATTAAAAGTATTATTAGTATTGGGGCTAATAGTATTATCAATGCTATAATTATTAAAGCTCTACCAAGGCTCAAGGTCTTTATACTAGGTATTTTAAACTGTTTTGGGGTTTGTCCAGGTATCATAACCTTATTATCATCCTATAAAAAAGAATAAAAGTCAAGATCTCTTCTTAATTTAAAACAAGTCAATTGGCCAGAAGTAAAGACTTACAACAAAAATTGCAAGTATAAAATACATAAATAAATCGAGATTGGTAAATGATCGTGTTTTTCCTCCATGGACTGGTTTAACGGTACCAATTTTATAATTATACAACCCTTCTGCAAATATTGCCACTCCTCCAAAAATAAAACCAATTCCAAATTTACCTGTTGTTACAGAAACAATTAACATTACAATGACAGCAATAGGTGTAAAAATAAAAATAGATAAATTATGATATTTCTTGGCAAGCTTCCTTTGCCTGCTTGTTAACCTTTGTTTCATATTTAGATTTCTATTCTTGATTTTCTAGCCATCTTTCGCAGTCTATTGCTGCTTTGCATCCACCAGCTGCAGCTGTAATGGCTTGTTTGTATACAAAATCTGTTACATCACCAGCAACAAAAATTCCAGGTACTTTTGTCATCATCCCTTTATCTGGTAATAAGTACCCATTTGCACTAGTTGGTATTAGGTCTTTGACAATATCAGAATTTGGCTTGTGTCCTATCGCAACGAAAACTCCATTAAGGTCTAGTATGTTTTTTTCATTTGACACTGTATTTATTAGCTCAACTTGCTCTATGTGTTCATTTCCAATAAATTTTGTAATTTTACTATCTAAGATAAACTCAATTTTAGGATTGTCTTGTGCTCGTTTCAACATTATTTCAGATGCTCTGAATTTTTGAGTTCTATTTATAATATAAACTTTTGTAGCAAACTTTGTAAGGAAATTTGCTTCTTCCATTGCAGAATCTCCCCCTCCAACAATAGCTACTATTTTATCACGATAAAAAAATCCATCACATGTTGCACAGCTATGGTATCCTTTGCCTATCCACTCTTCCTCATTTTTGAGTCCTAGGTATCTAGCGGATGCTCCGGTGGCTATAATAACAGCATCGTATTTTTGCCCTTTTATTGTGAAGGTTTTGTCATCATTTTTTGTAATAGACTCTATATTCCCTATTTCAACTTTTGCACCAAATCTCTCAGCTTGTTTTTTCATGTTTTCCATCAGATCTGCTCCCATTATCCCAGTTGGAAACCCTGGAAAATTCTCAATCTCAGTAGTTGTGGTTAGTTGCCCTCCTGGTTGCAAACCTGCAAATACTATAACATCCAGATCTGCACGAGAAGTATATATAGCGGCTGTTAATCCAGCCGGCCCTGATCCAATTATTGCAATTTTTTTTCTAGTCATATAATACAAATTATATTAAAATGTTTTTTGAATTTTGTCAACCTATAGGGTAGGTGTCTGATTTTGATAACTCATCATCTTGATATTAACTTTGACAAAAATAATTAAATAGTTTATATTGGTTGTGTTATGAATCTTTCACTTTCTTCCCAATTAGAAATATCGGCTGTGATCGCAGCTGTAGTATTAACTTTTTTGTGTCTTGTCTGGTGGTTTGTTATAATTAGAAAAGTTTGGTTATCTAGGTATGATAAAATTTTTGGCTAGAACCCTCTGATTATCCTTCTAATTGTTTCTATGATCCAAGTTCCTATGTATCTAAAAGATACAACATAATCTTGAGCTGGTAAGATTTCTTTATATTCTCCCCCAAACCCTCTTTTAAATAAACTAATGCTTTTCCATGGGTGTTTTTTTGCTGTTTTTGGGCTAACCCCCCAGAAATCATAAGTCTTTTTCCCCATCTCTTTTGCTGTTTTAATACCTTCCCAGTGTGTTATATAAGCTGCAGGTATCTTTCTATCCAATATATTTGCACCTTGGTGGTAGAAAGTTCTATTGTTTGTATATATGAACATCCCCCAGGATAATACTTTCTTTTTGTGTTTTACTACAATCATCTTTGCATTGTTTTGTTCTGAGAATGCATTGAATTCTTTTTCTAAATATTCTTGACTAAATTGTACAAAACCACCTCTTTTTGCTGTTTGTTTATACACCTCTAACATCTCTTTTGAGAATGTTTTAACCCACTCAATTTCAACTTCTCCACTTTTTATAAGTTTGTCACCTTTTTTACACATTTGCCGTGTCGTTTTACGCATTTGTGATAATATTGCTTTTTCAGCATTAGTTAGATCTATTACAACAGTTTGTTCTGCATGTGCGTGAATTGGACTTTTTATCCATTTATTTTTTTTATAAACTTCCAGGTTTTCAGGTTTTTTACTATATATAGGAGCTGATCTAACAAAGGCGCAATTTTCTTTTATTGCAAGGTTCTTTAGGTATTTTGTCCACTTGCCCATTTTTTCAATATTTAGAATATCCATTTGTGGACCATGAGAGCAGATTAAAAATCGACCTCTTTTTGCTTCAGTTTTTTGTATCAATGCAATAG
>JAOZKL010000007.1:17140-21768 GCA_029935375.1 Patescibacteria group bacterium
AATAGAAGCCAGCTTTTCATCTTCAAACAATCCTAGTTTCCAAGTTTTATGCCCAAGCTTTTGTAGTAATTTTTCATACCCAATTGAATGTAAGAATGTATTTTCATCTAACTTATCAACAAATTTCTTCCACTGTTCATTGCTAGCTATCTCCTCTATTTTATATAGTGTCATATTATTTAGTTGTTTGCTATGTTATACAGCGGTTCATCGAAGAATCCTGTTCTTGGTCGATAGAAATCCTTCCCCACTATCATGCTTTTCGTGATTTCTCCAAATTTTCTAGAGTCTTTGCTCCCCATTCGATTATCTCCCATTACAAAGTATTCATCATCTTGTAATATATCAGATTTAAACTCTTCAGTACCAGAAGTTACATTTATATATGTATTTATATTCCCATCAAGGTATTTGGTTTCATCTAATAATACACCCTTTTTATATTTATCATTTAGAATGAAGACATCGCCATCGCGAATCATCACTTGTTCTCCTGGTAGTCCAATTATTCTCTTGATGAAGAAGCACCATTTTTGGTCATCTGTGTTGTTATTACAATGTTCTATTGGCATGTCTACAATCACTACATCCCCCCTTTGATATTCTCCGAATTTTGGAGTTATCTTATCTATATAAACTTTTTCCTTGTCCTGATAGTTTGGACTCATAGATTGACCATCTACACGAAAAGTATCAAATATACTATTTTTTATGAAAATATAAGCAATTAAAACAACAGTAAATACTTTCAAGAAATATTTAATATACTCTATAGCTTCTTTTATAAATGAATGCTTGAGTTCTTTTTTGATTTCTGATTTGTTAACAACTTTTTGAAAAAATAAGAGTGACATCGTCGTTGTTTTATCTATCACTATTTGATAATTGTGTCAACTGTTGTTTATTATAGTTTTTTAAGGCACTTGACTATAATTGTTTTATTTCAAAGTATGTTTTTATAGTAATTATGTCAAAACAAGAGATGCACGAATCAGGTAGTGTGGAAAATATTTCAGTTATCACAAATGAAGATTTTATAAAAGAAAAAATACAAAAGCCCGTAGAAGGGGTTGAGATTAAACAAAAATATAAGAGAAAAACTTCTTGGACTAAGTTGTTATCTCTAGGTATTATAGTTATTAGTCTTGGATTGCTAATAAGTGGTGGAGTGTTTGTCATTTCCAGTGCATCAAAAGTTGGAGATGTAACCAATGAAGGGTGGTGGTCTGTTATAAAAGGAGGGGTAAAAGGAGCTATATCTGGAGAAAGGGCTGAATTGAAAGGCGAAAAAGACGGTAGAACAAATATTTTGGTACTTGGAGTAGATAGTATGGCCAACTTAACTGATAGTATAATGGTTATTTCGTATTATCATGACAAGGCTAAAGCTGTTGCAGTTACTATTCCTCGTGATCTCCAGGTCTGGGATCAGAATAGTTCATATAAAGTAAATGCGATGTATACATTTGCGGAACAGAAAGAGAGAGGTAGTGGGGCTGATAAGGTTGCTAGTTTTATATCTGAACAATATGATTTGCCAATTCATTATTGGGCTACAGCAAATTTTCAGGCAGTTCGTGATATAGTGGATATAATGGGAGGTATAAAAGTAGATGTAGAAAGGTCTTTTACTGATTGTAGGTATCCAAAGGATGATTATAGTGGAGTTATGTACCCATGTCCTACTTTTGAGTCTGGTGAGCAAAAAATGGATGGTAAAACAGCTCTTATTTATGCTCGTAGTCGTCATGGTAATAATGGAGAAGGGTCTGATTTTGCTCGTAGTCGCAGACAAACAATTGTGATAGAGGGTATTGCCCAAAAAGCTAAAGAGGAGGTAAAGAATGGTAGGATTTTTAGTAAAGATAAGTTAGATAGTTATTTAGATGCTCTTGGTAAGAATTTTAGTACAAACATGAAAGTTGCTGAAATAATGTCATTTAATGAGCTATTTTCTGATTCAAAAGCGATGGAAAGTGATGAGTTGATGTATCGTATTAATTGGCAGGTAGATAACAAGCTGATGTGTAATAGTAGGAGTACAGCAGGTTTGTACGTTATAAACTATTGCGATGGATCGTATCCTGGTAGAGATAAAAACTCTGTATCACATAAAGAAGCTATAAGGCAATTGCATAATTCATTGGCTATTTCACAATATAAAGATCTCTATGATGCTGGTACTATTATTCTTGGCAATGGCAACCCTAAAACGAAGGAGATATACTATGAGTTAAAAGATCTTGGAATGACAGTTTTTCTAAATCATTTCTATTCATATATCCCAGCTGGGTCAGAGGATACTACAGTTGAGGTGTTTATACCAAATAAAACGATAAGAGAAAAGTTTGACAAGCTCTTTGGTGATTCTGAACTCAGTTTCGATTATGTCTTAAAAGGTGAGATTCCAAGTGATTATTATCTAACTCCGAATAATCAAGATGCAGATATTATAATATGGATAAGTAAATAAAAAATAAGTATGGATCAATTTAAAGAGTCTTATCAACAATATAATAACCCTGTTAATCGTAACAGTAAAAGTACTAAGAAAAAAAGTATTGATATTGTGATGATTGTTGTGTTTTTTCTTGGTGTAGCGCTGATTGCTTCTATGGTATATTTTGGTTATTCTAAAAAAAGTAAGAGTTTAGCCGATGAGCAACGACTTCATGATATTTCTCAAGTTGTCAAAGCTCTTGATCAGTTTTATATGAATAGTAGTTCCTTACCAGGCAATCGTTATTATCCAATCGCTATTTGTTCATCAGAGTTAAATGAGGTTGATTATGAATATACTTTAAAGAAGGCCTTGGCTGGATCTGTTGACAATTTGTCAAGCCATTCTTATATATTTGCAGGAGATTTCCCGCGAGATAGGGATGGTAACTATACTGATTTCTTGGTAGGTGATAGTCCAGAGCATAGATGTCTTGATAATATACCAATAGAAAAAGATTTTGTCTCTTATCCAGATGGATCTCAGAGATGTAAGTTTGATTTAGGTTCAAACAAGAGTTGTTATTTATATACTTCTAGCGCTAATGGTGATTTTTATAGAATTGCATTTTTTGCAAGATCTTCAAAAAAGTTTATAGTTATTGAAAAGAAACGTAACGAACCATTAAAAATTTCTTTTCACAAAGAATAGCTGCAGTTTTGATCAAGAATCTTTTCTGTTTATAAATTTCCTGATTTTTTTCATAGCTCCACTTGTAACAACCTTATTTAGCCAATCTATCGTTGGATATTGATGTTTTTTTGTGATGATTTCTATTGTATCTCCGTTTTTCAATTTATCGCTTAACTTAGCTTTTTCTCCATTTATTTTTGCCATCATGGCAGTTTTGCCAATCTCATCATGTATTTTAAACGCAAAGTCTAGAGCTGTAGAACCTATTTCTAGATCAAGGACATCTCCTTTGGGAGTCATAACAAAGATTCTATCTGTGTATAAATTTAATTTTACTTTTTTTAGGTACTCTTCTTCCTTTAATTCTTTTTTGCCAAGGTCTATTAGTTCATTTATCCACTTAAATTTTCCTGGTTTAAAGTCTGTACTATTTTTCCCTTCTTTATATGCCCAATGTGCTGCAATTCCATACTCTGCAAAATTATGCATTTCTTTGGTTCTTATTTGAAATTCCAGAACTTCTCCAGTTTTAATATCTTTTACAGTTGTATGGATACTGCGATATCCATTAGGCTTTGGTTTCAAAATATAATCTTTGATCCTACCATCTATAGGTTCAAAATGCTTATGAATTAAAGATAAAGCCTGATAACAATAGTCAACGTTATATGTAACGATCCTTAATGCAACGAGATCGTATATTTTTTCGAGTGTTTTATCTTTTTTTTCTAATTTTTTGTAGATTGAATAGTATTTCTTTGCCCTGCCAACAATATCTTCAAAAGGTATGTCAGCTTTTTTTGTAATCACTTTTGTCTTTGTAATCACTTTTTTTGTAATTTTTTCACGACGATTTATATCAATTTTTGAAATATTTGTTAGTCTTTTGTATTCATCTGGATGTACATATTTAAATGCGATATCTTCTATAATACCTCTAAATTTGTTCATTCCCAGTCTTTCTGCTATTGGTGCGTATATTTCAAGGCTTTCTAGTGCTATTCTAGTGCGTTTTTTTGCGGGGAGATATTCTAGTGTTTGTAAATTGTGTATTCTGTCAGCCAGTTTTATAAATATTACTCTAATGTCTTTGCTCATTGCAACAAACATTTTCCGAAGACTTTCTGCATATTTCTTCTCCCCTTTGTATTTTAATATACTAAATTTTGCAACTCCTTCTATAAGAAATATTATTTTTGAACTAAAATCTTTTGATAGATCTTTTAGTGTTGTAGTGGTGTCTTCTGGAACATCATGTAACAAACACGCTGCTAACGTATCTCTTCGCACCTTCATTTTTGTTAATAGCAGAGCAGCTTCCACAGGGTGTGTTATATAGTAATCTCCGCTTTTTCTCCTGTCTTCACTGTGGGATAGTACCATTTGTGTAAAAGCTAGTTCTACAACTTTTTGATCTTCTTTGTCTAAATAATCTATTCCTTGTTTAAGTTTTTGCCATAATTGATCCGAAGCAAGGTCTATATTGTCTTTGCTA
>JAOZKL010000041.1 GCA_029935375.1 Patescibacteria group bacterium
CACCTTCCAAGTCTACTCCTAATAGTGTTGCTCCGTCATAGAATTCTACTTTTGAAACATTGTCTGGAGAAATCGCAGAAACGGATATATCCACAGGATTTGTATAAGCCATTCCAGAATCTTCTTCTGGAGTAATGATATCTGCTGTAATAATCCCCTCCCAAGCTAGACTAACTGATGCTAAGTACTCCCACTCGAAATACTCCAAAACAACTTCATGCTGACCCGCTGTCATAGTCTTTTGTAATGACGCATACTCTGGACTCATCATATAACTTGGCTTTTGCCATCTATCTATAACAAGCTCGCCATCTATATAAAGTTTGATACCATCATCATAATAACTTTCAAAAATATAATCGCCATTGCCAAAATCAAAGTAGCCAGTCCAGCGAACTGCAACTTCGTAATTATCAATATAAGCAGGTTTTGGAGAACCCTCCCCCCAGTCAAAATCTATATCCCCAACATAACACTCTTGATAAGAAGACTCCCCTTCAAACCCAACATAATTGTAATACTCAACCATCCAACCTTCTGAACAATTATCAAAGGTGATTTTTTTTATATCGCTACTAGTGTTTCCATTAACATCAGTAACTTCTAATTTTAAGAAATAGTCTCCATTTTGATACTCAGTTGTATCAAACTCAGATACAAAAACAGATTCTGCACCAGATCCACTTGAAACATCGCTCCAAGTTTGTCCCTCATAATCTCTAATATCTAGATCCCAAGAAACCGTAGCGCCAGAGGCCTCTCCCGCAATTTCAATAGTTCTAGTAACCACATCATAATGCCAAAAATCAAGACTTGCAATTGGATAATGACCATTAATCGTTTCGTTTAAAAGATTTTCTAGATTTGCTCTACCATACCCATAGATTTCATCAAACCCAGATTTGTCAAAGGTGATTTCAAGCTCTTCACCTACCTCATTACTTGTTTGCTCACTAGTGTTTCGTAGCATTTGACGGACATCGTTTGTAGTTAAGCTATTATCTTTGGCCTTCAGCAATCCAACCATACCAGCGACAACAGGAGACGCCATACTGGTTCCACTCATATAAACATAGTTGCCATCATTTATACCGAGAGAGTATATCATACTACCAGGTGCAATAATGTCTGAACTTGGTCCATAGTTAGAAAAATAATAATCATCAAATGGATCAGGCGGTAAATAATCATCTGAATCATCATCAGAAAAAGATGCATTTACAGAAATAACATTATCAAAAACTGATGGGTAATGCCCCCGCTCTGTAAAGTCTTTACTATCGTTTCCACTAGCTGCGATTGCTATCTGAGAGGATTTTGAGGTATTTATAGCAGAATATAAAGCACTAGATGAAAAGTTTCCATCATTAGTGCCAACATAACCACCCCAACTCATATTAACAACAGAAGCGCCTTTTATATAAGAATATAAAATACTATTACCAAGTGTTACATCACTACCAATCAAACCCCCGATGTCATACCCTATCTTAACAGCCATAACTTTTGCACCATAAGCAACGCCAGAAATACCTTCAGAATTATTACCAACCCCTGCAGATATACCAGCAACATGAGTACCATGACCGTGGTAATCCATAGGATCATTATCACTATCTGCAAAATCCCAACCGATAATATCATCAGTATAACCATTATTATCTTGATCTATACCATCTTCCAATAAAGTAAGCCCTCCGTTTAGAATATCTGCAAAATTCTTTTCTCCATCAGTGTTTATATCAAGACAGTTTGTTTCACAATATGTTAACACCTCTCTACTAGTTACTTCATCATCAGCATTAGCATCTAAGATAGCCTTTGCAGAAGCTGACATTTCCCCCTGATTAATCCACAGATTACCTTCAATATCTGGATGAGTGTAATCCAAGCCTGTGTCATTAATTGCAATAGTAACTCCTTCTCCTCCATTGGTTGTGTCAACATCCCAAGCAGCTTGAGCTGAAATATCAGCACCTACCTCGTAGCCATTGCTGCCAGTATTATTCAAATGCCATTGAGTTGGGTATGAAGTATCATTAGGAATAAAGCTTAAAGTTTTTTTGTACTGAAAGTCAACAGATTCTACTCCAGATTGTTTTTCCAAATACTTTTTTGATGCCAACGTAAAATCACTATAATCGCCAAGCAGTTTTCTAAACTCTTTACTTTCCCTCAGCTCTATAGAAACAAAATTGTTTAAACTGTCACTGTCCTTAGTTAATCTGAGACTTGTTGTGTTCAAGAAATCTTTTTGAACCATTGCACTCTTTGGAATACTACTCCATATGCTGTTGGATAAAGTTTTTGGAGAATTATTAGATAACTTTACACTCAACAAATTAGAAATCCTATCAAGAGATTGAACCTCCTGACTAGCAACTTCTACATCAGAATACTGTGATAAAGAAGTTTCTGATGAATTTGCATGTACAGCCAAACCGGTAACAGCTAATGCAAAAATAGATATGATAGATAAGCAAATGCTAAAATTCTTGTAAGTATTAGACATAATATATGTTTATATTGTTACCAAAAATACAGGTTATTGTCAAGAGATAACTGTAAAATACCTTTTACAAGAGCAAAAAAGTAGAGTATACTCAATAGGCAAAGATAAAAAATAAAAATGGAAAAACTGCCGATTAGAAATAGATCAGAACAAATATTGACCAATAAAAAAGGCGCTGTGATCGGCGGTAGCATAAACGAACGAGATATAGAATTTGATATATATCTAAAAGAACTACAAAATGAGAAGAAAACACAAAGTAGAACAAAACAAGATAATTGGAATATACAAAAAGGTAAAAACGGAGAAGTGCTTGGAGGGATAAATAATGATGTGGCAGGAAAAGAGCGAGACTTTTATTACAAAGAATTAGAGACAAAGACTGCTAATCCAGATATAAAGAGACTAAGACTAAAACAAAAACACAATCAAAAAACAAGCGCTCTAGAGACATCCCACAACTCAACCAATCAATCAGAAGAAGTAAAAGCAGCAAAACTAGAGACTAGGAATGAAAAGCAAATTGAAAAGGCTGATAAACTAATCCAAAATTCAAAGAAAATAGAAGTAAAAACAGCAAAAGAATCTGGGTTAAACAAAACTGGTTTCTGGGAAAGTATAAAAAATAGTGCAAAAGATTTTTTCAGTGAAGTTTTTGTCAAAACTATAGATACTGGAATAAAAGGAATTAGTTTCTTAAAAAAACATAAAATGAAAGTAATAATGGGACTGCTGGTATTAAAAGCGATTCCAATGTTTAATGAAACTGTGAATGCAATAGGATTGGATAGTTTTGATATTGGAGGTCTTGATACTTATACAAATCTTGGTTTTTCAGAAAATGATGTAGTAAACATAGAAAACACACCATTGAATATAGATCTTGAACAAGCCACCGAAATATTACAACAAGTTGAAAATACATCAAATATAGAGCAAGTTTATACTCCACAGAATGATCCTGAGCAATTTATAAAATGGGCAGAGAAATCTGGCATTGAATTAACAAAAGATGATATGATAAACTCCAAAGGATTTATGCTAGAAGACAATGAATATATATCTCAAACTGCAGAAACTGGGAGAATGAAATGGGGCGGTACTGTAGCATGTGGAATTACCAGTTTAATAGAAAGACTTGCTGATGTTGGAGCTGTTAATATAGATAATATGTCTAATGACGAAGTTCTCAATTCGATGTTTAGTGATCAAGGATTCTTGGAAGGTGGAAAGGCTGGATCAGAAACATTTATAGGAGGTAATGTCAAATTTGGAGGGATTGCGCAAGATGTAATGGACTCAAATAATAACTACGTTTGGAGTAAAGGTGACCAACTAATGGATAGAATCGGAGTGCAGTACTCCAGCCCAGAGACAATTGGAGATATAACAGATGCTCTGAAAGAAGGTCATGGAGGCATAGTCTCTTACGACGGGCATGTTGTAGAGTGGAATGGAATGATTCAAAATGATGGCAAATGGTATATGATTATAGATAATTCGCAAGGCGATAATTATACACTAAACGGACATCTTGACTTTGATGGCAATGAGATGACAAAATTGAACGATGGAACACAGGTACACACAGGGGAGAGGGTTTTTGTAGAGGTTAGAAGCTTGGATGGAAGTGCAATAGACAACAATACTGAACTAAAAGATATAGAAATATTTAGCAAAAAAGCTGATGGCAAAGACGTGTTCCAACCAATGAATCAGGCTAGGGCAATTACTGGAATGAACGATAAAACATAGCCACAAAAAAAGAGCCTAAAAGCCCTTTATTGAAAAATGATTCTACAAATTTTATTTTTTTCGTTTCACAGCAAATTTCTTTGCAGCTACTTCAAGTTTTTTGAATGCTTCAATATCAACAATGGCCATTTGAGAAAGTGATTTTCTGTTTAGAACAATCTTAGCCTCTTTCAAACCATACATAAATGTACTGTAATTAAGCTCTGAACCAATTTGCTTCAACGCCCCATTGATACGCACAATCCACAATCTTTTGAAATCTCTCTTTCTTAGACGGCGAGATTTGTATGCGTTACTCTCTGCTTTTAGCAACCTCTCTTTTGCCATCCTGAACTTAGTTCCAGCATGTCCTTTGAAACCTTTAGCTCTTTTTAAAAGGTTTTTACGCCTCTTGTTTGCCATTACACTTCGTTTAACTCTAGTCATAATTTTATTTTATAATCGTTTACATCACTTTCTTTAACTTATCATAAGTTTTGCTAAGCACTGTCTTGCGACGAGCACGAAGTTTTCGAGTTCTACTCTTTTTTATCATACGATGTCCTTGATTGATACGAGCAATCATTAATTTACCGTTACCTCCGTTAGTCACCTTTATTCTTTTTTTGGTTCCTTTGTGAGTCTTTGTTCTCATCTTCTTTAAAGTCATAAATCTGATTTTTATTTTCTTGTTTATTTGTACTTTGTTTCCTTATACAAAACATGTTTACGCAAAATTGGATTGTATTTCTTCAAAGTTAACTTTTTGTTTGTAGTGTTTTTACCAGTTCCCTTTGACTTACTCTTTACATAACGATGAATAACTTTTTTACCAGTTTTCTCGTCTACTTCTACACTCATTAATAATATCTTTGTACTTTGCCAAGCCATAAACTATTTTTTTGATTCTTCTTTATTGGTTTTTTCATCTTTTTTGATCTCAACTGTAGAGGCCAAACCATTGTTATATGCAAGTATAAATCTATCAGCCAATATTTCTAATAGCTTTGAAGAGTTATTGTTGCACACCATTGTATATTCCAAATTCTTAGACAGTGTCTGCGAACCAGTGTTTGTCAATGTAATCACAGGGATATTGTTAAGATCAGATTCTAATATTGCAACAGAGTTTGTACCCGCATCCAAAACTATTACAGCACCTGGCCTGTTTGATTTTAGATAACGCAATCCTCCAAAAATTTCTTGCAATTTTTTTGTCTCTCTAGAAATTGATAATTTTTCATTTCTACTTAATGTATCAAAGAATTTTTCATTTTCTACAATCTTTTCATTTTTCTCTAGTCGTTTAAGAGTTTTTTTGATTGTTGGCCAATTTGTTAAAGTTCCACCAAGCCATCGCTTGTTTACAAAAGGCATTCCCTTTGCCCCTAGCCTTTCAGCTAAAGTTTTTGCAAGTGCTGATGTGTGCTTACTTGTACCAACTACCAAAAGTTGTTTCTTTCTTCTACCTAGATTTTCTAAAAGTTGCTCAATACTTTCCAATGATTCTTGTATCGCTGTCAAATCGATCAAAGACAAACCCTGTTTTGCACCATAAATACGGTCCTTTATTTTTGGATTCAACTTTGACTTTGAATTTCCACGATGAGACCCAACCTTGAAAAGGTCCATGAGGCTAACTTGTGCTTGCTTTGTACTCATATTAATAATATATAATAAATTAGAGAAGGCCCCAAACGGAACCATCGATTAAAAACTAAGCTAAAACTACAGTTGCACCAGCTTCTGAAAGAGTTTTCTTCATTTCTTCAGCTTCATCTTTTGCAACAGCTTGAGCTACAACGAACTCTTCACTTTCTACCTTTCCTTTTGCATCAGCAAGACCGATACCCATGATAGTCTTTACAGCTTTAATAACTGAAATTTTCTTTGCAGCGTCAAAACCTGTGATTTTTACATCAAACTCTGATTTCTCTTCAGCAGCTCCAGCAGCTCCAGCTACAGGGGCAGCAGCCGCAGCAGCTACAGGGGCAGATGCGCTTACATCAAATGTTTCTTCGATAGCTTTTACCAATTCTGAAGCTTCGATTAGTGTTAGATCTTTTAAAGACTCTATAATTGTTTCTACTTTGCTAGCCATATAAATATAATAATTAAATAATTTTAGTTTCTTTTTATTCTAAGGATTAACCTAAAGCAAAAAAGTAAGCTTGTCAAGTGATTCCTTAAGATAAGGTTTTTGAATATTGTGAAACTCCCCGAGCCACTTGATTAGGAATTTCTTTTATAAGCTGTGCTAATTTGCCACCAGCTGCTTGTTGGAGCATACCTGCTAACATAGACATAGAATCGCTCAAAGATGGGGTCTGTGAAAGGATAACTGTTTTTGCTGAATCGAAAAATTCACCATTTACAATTGCACCCATTACACTCAAACTCTCTTTGAAGTCATTCTCTACCAATGAAACAATAGTTTTTGGATTCTTTACTTCGTCAGAACCTTCAATGTTTTGATCGTCCAAGTAAGCTACAAGTGTAGAACCTGCAAACTCTTGTGGAAAACCAGAAACATCTTTGTAGGCTAAGCGAATTAAAGTATTCTTAACTACCTGCAATTTTACTCCTCCAGCATTTGCTTTTTTTCTCAATTCAAAATTGGATTGAGCTGTCAAGCTTTCTTTAGATCCATCGGTGTTCAAAAAAACTACTGCTTTTTGCGCACCAATTTGCTCCAGCTGTTTTAGCATGCTTATTTTTTGATCTTTTGAAACAGCCATGTAATAATTTGTATTTTAAAAATACAGACCCTGGTAAAATCGATCGTTAGATCAACTTCCTACAACGGGATTTAGGGCTTTGCAATGAGTCAAACTCAGAGATCAGCTTACCTGTTGTCTTTGGATCTAATAATAGTAAACAATACTTTTGTAGTTTTGTCAAGAGGGTGGATGAAATTGTCATTTTATACCCTGTCCTGTCATGCCCGCGAAGGCGGGTATCCAGGAGAAGTAAAAACACTTTTTTCACCCTCGTAAAAGCAAAAACAGACCCTACCAAGTGCTGGAGGGACAATTTTGTAATTAGAAAAAGTAAAAGTAAAATTG
The DNA here is from genome assembly GCA_029935375.1 of Patescibacteria group bacterium. Lineage (GTDB taxonomy): Bacteria > Patescibacteriota > JACMRA01 > JACMRA01 > JACMRA01 > JAOZKL01. The sequence continues at coordinate 7,312 of JAOZKL010000041.1, forward strand.
GGCAATACTGAGAAGATAACTGTCTGAACATGGGTGAGTTTTATCTTCTCTTGATCTTTT
>JAOZKL010000042.1:0-2943 GCA_029935375.1 Patescibacteria group bacterium
AAGAAATGAAAATAACCATAGAAGCAGATCAGGACACGATCATATCTCTAGCAGCAGGAATAGGTGCACTAAGAGCACTGGTCGCACAACAAACTTTTGCCCAGGAAGATCTTGAAAGGATAAAAAAATTATTCAAGCAATTAGAACAAGAATATAATGAAAAAATAGTTGAAGGTATCGTTTAAGATTAGCCCTATAATATACCGACTTAAACTAGGAAATTTTATCTAAATATATTCTATGCCATAATATCTGATCTAACTACAAAGGTAAAAAATGAAAAAAATAATAATAGGTCTTTTTATACTCTTTTCAGTGAGTACACTTTCTAATGCAAAAACAATTATAGGTAAGGTAAGTTGGGCTCAAATGGAAGAAGGGGTAATACCAATAATTTCATTAGATTTAGAAAATGGAAAAGAATTATATACAGGATATTCTGGGAAAGATATAGAAAAAGTGAATAAGCTACATGGGAAATTAGTTAAGGCATATCTTGATAAAAATGGCGATGTTAAGAGAGTTGAAGTTATAAAAAAATCTAAAACTACAAAAAAGGTAAAAACAAATCTTCCTTTTATAGGAACAAAACAAACAAAAGATAAAAGAACAAAAATAACTATCTCTAAAAATGGAAATATGACAATAACTTCACATTTTAAAAACGGTTATAAAGCACATTTCAAAGGAAAATATACAAAGGAACTTATTCCTGAAGACGGCAATATGCCTATGCACGGCTGGAAAGTATATAAAAATAAAGTTTGCCAAGGATATAGGGATTCTTGGGATTGTCAAAAACTATATTAATTAATCCGTTTAAGAAAACCCCTCTAAAATACCAACCTTAAACGAGCAAACCCCGCAAATAAGGGCTTTGCAACTTTGGTTTAAGGTTGTTTAAAATGGCTTTAAACTTAAACATCCGACCAGGACGGGATTTACCGATTAACATAATGGAGATTCTTTTAAAAAAATTAAATTAATAAATAACAATATTAAACCTTTTTTTTACTATATATTATTAGAGAAATACCTACAGCTACCCAAAGCACTTCTATAGCTATAATCATCACAAGTTCTGATGTAAAAGCATATTGACCTGTAATAACTTTTTCTATTTCTCTACGGACTGCTGACTTAGTTAATGCTATGAAAACTAGACCAAGCATTATTTGACCAACTAGACGTGCTGTATTTCTACGGGAAGTATCTTTGTCAGTATTTGTATGGGAAGTATCTTCTGTAGCTAGTACTTTTTCTATCTCATCATCATTCCAATGTTTCTTTACTTTTAATACGATTAAAATAACTAAAATTATAATCGTTAATAGTTCTATGTAACTCATGTTTTCTCCGTTTAGATTTTATTATTACAGCTATTATTAAGGATATTTAAGAGAGATTTTTTTAATACCTAGTTAAAATATTGAAATAATAAAATGATATTTTTTATAGTTCCTACTCGGTCTTCAATTTCTATTCTTCATATTCACCAAACAGTCTTTTGTTAACTGCGTTAAGCATACATGATAGGCATTGAATATTGAAAACCTAAATGTTTCATATTATATTCATTCATCATCATAAATTGGTTCAGGATTTAATATCATATCTATGTCATTACAAATTGAATTATTTTTATTTTTTTTGTAACAAAATCTTACTGACTCTTTAATGTTTTTCTCAACTTCAATCTTATCTATATAAAAATTTAATGATAATAAAAAAAGTATTACACCTAAAAGAATCACTCTATTAGTGTTGTTTTCTAAGCTTTTGTCATCTATTGCGTTCAGAATGACAATTACACTCATCATCGGAATCGCAAACATAAATACCAATAGATATGGAATATAGTTTAATACTGCAGAAACAAATAATGCGAAAACGATTATCCCACCAATTGTATTTCTTTTTTCAATTTTTTTCATTAACTTTTATTACTATTCCAATCTTTATCAAATAAGTTTTTTAACCTTTTGAAACTTTCAGATATTGTAGTTAAAACTTTTTCAATATATCGTTTATCAATATTTAGAACCTGTCCTTGAGCTGAAGTTAATGGAACATGGTTGGCAGATGCTTCTAAAAGTAATTTAGCATTTTCATTACTTGTTTTCATGTTTCGGTTATAGGATTCAATAGCTAGTTTATAATTTTTAGAACCTTCGGGATAAGGTAAAGAAGCTTTAAATCTTATAATAGATTCTTTTTCTAATTCAAGCAGTCGTTTAGTTTTAATTATTTTTTTATTTTCATATGACTGCAAAGCACTTGCCCAAAGTTCTTTTTGATATTCTTGTCCAAAAAGTAAACTAGCCTCCATAACATTTTTTAGTTGTTGAGCTTCCACATCTGTTCCTATTTTTTTCATTTCAAGCCAAAATTCATCATGTGATTCTTGTGTAAGGTAACCATTAGCTGCCATAGTCTGCTTAATTATTAATTGCATTTTTGGTGGCATATCTTGTGCATGTAGTTGTAGTGAAAATATAATTCCAATCAACACTATTATCATTTTTTTCATTTGTTATCCTTCTTAATTTGTTAAAGTTTAACAAGTATACACTAATTATAAAGCAAATCATAAGGGCATCTAGAAAATATTTTTTTCTCTAAAATGCCTAGTTGATTAACATAAATCCAATTCTATTAAAGAAAATCTACTTTTTCAAAAACACCTCAATTTTTACACTATAATAGTAACTACAAAAAAGCGAAGCGTCCGAGCGTAGCGACATTAGCGTACGGGTTTACCCCTAGCTAATCGCCTCTATATCCTAAATTTTGTAAAAAATTAGGGTGTGGAGTGCGTACGCACTCCACACCCTAAAGGGATATGTATTACGTTTTCTAGCCACAAGGGCATACGAAAAGTCGCTTCGCTCTCTCACTCCGACAAGAAAAGGATTTTATAGTCATGGCAAAATCATCAGCACA
>JAOZKL010000042.1:3043-7258 GCA_029935375.1 Patescibacteria group bacterium
ATTTTATTGAAAAAAAACTCGATACAAAAATAATCCAACGAGCCATACACAGAGACGAGGGAAAGTTAGTCCATAAAACCACAGAAGAGACTTTAACAAGTGGAGAACAATTCTTTTGTAATCCAAAGGATAAAAAACTCTACTTTGACCAGGAGTACAAAGTACCTGTAGATATGCATGAATGGAATATCGAAAAAAACTATCATGCACACCTGGAGCTATTAGGCATCGATAGCACTGGCAAAAGCATTAGAAGAAACCTCACCACAACCTTTTTCCGTGAACTCCAGGACATCACAGCCGACACACTCAAAATGGAAAGAGGACAAAAAACAAAAAGCTACACCAAAGAGCAAATGACACAGATCATATCTGCCATAGGCAAGAAAGACACTTACGGAAGTGAAAAAGAATATGCCTCTGCCTTTACTTCCAAAGCCAAAGAGCTTGGTATCTATATCAACAAGTACGCCAGTAAAAGAAAAAGCACCCATCAGTACAAACAAGATAAAGCCATTGAAAATAAAGCAACTACAGAAGCTGTTAAAGGCATCAAAGCCAAAGCAACTAAGTCCAACAAGGCAAAAAGAGCCACAATCAAACAGCTAAAGGATCTAAACAAAGAATTAAGAGCCGAGCTTCAACAATCGGGAGGAACAAGAGAAGCCTATGCCCTGCTTGAAGAAGAGATCAGACAATTCAAACAACAAATCAAAGATAAAGAGTTGTCAGAAGCAGAGTTAGACAAAAAAATAGAGGAACTAAGCAATACAATCAAAACCAAAAATGATTTAATTGGTCAAGCTGAAGATCTTTTGCTTGATCAAGAGGATAAGATTGACAAGCTTGAAACCAAAATAGAAGAACTAGAAAACAAAGAGCCTGAAAAAGTTGAAGTAGAAAAAATAGTCTACCAGGAAGATACCACACGAATAAAAGAACTAGAAACACAAATAAATACCCAAGAGCAAACCATTTCGGATAAAGACATTCAAACATCCCACCTGGAAACACAAAACCAAGCCTTAAAAGACAAAATAGCCACTTTACCTAGTTCAGATACCTTTGAAGAGCTTAAAACGCTTAAAAACGCTTATATAAAGCTCCGAGAAGAAAAGAATAAATTATACGATGAAGCTTATGAAGTAAAAACTATGGAACTTGATCCAGGGGTACATCATACTATTGCATTGCCCTATAAAGACCATTACCTTACTTCCCAAAAAGAGATAAACACTTTAAAATTAAAACTTGAAGAAAAAGAGGAAGAGATCGAGATTTTAGAAGAGGGGTATTCTAAAATAGAAGATACTGTTTTTGGAAAAGATGAAAACAGATCCGTTGAAGAAATTGTTGAGGGTGTGAACACTATAGCCACAATCTTATCCAATGTTTCAAAGTATTTAAAAATAGGAATGGGAAAACTAGTAGAATTATTTACGAATGATGTTCCAGGGAAAGAAGAGATTGAAAAAGAACAACCTAACAAAATAGAATCAGTGCTGCCAAAAGAAAATAATTCCTCTTCAGGTATTAAACCAATGAAGCCTTAGTTTAGAAATAAAACTTCAAACTGCAGAGCGAAGCTAAATAGCTGATAGCAAAGGTACTAAAAATAAAAATCGCAGTTATTGAGAACAGGCAAAACCTGCATAAAGGGTTGGAGTGGGACACTCCCACTTAAACAGCAATCTAAAATATCGACCTTAGGAGATATTTATTAACGCGATTTTTAATCGCCCCTTTTTAGCTGTCTGCAAGACGTTAATAAAAAGAAGAGATTTTTGGTAGAAAATTCTTCCGAAAAAGATTGAAAAAAAGTTAAAAAAGCAAAGAAAATTAATCTTTTATTTTAAATAAATTATAGAACATTAGTTATTGGGGTGTGAATAAGTGCCTCAAAGTATGCTCTCATCGTTAACTTGAAAATACTTTCGTGAGTAATTGTTACGATTATCGTGAGTAATTGTTACGATTATCGTGAGTAATTGCGAATATTAGTGAGTAATTCTAAAGTTTACTCACGAAATATTAATGTGAGTAATGTTAAACTACTCTCATTAAAGTAAAAAACTACTCACTAAAAGGATTTTAATGCTTCCCAATAAAGCCAAAAAACAGAGAGAAGAGAAACTTAAAAATCAAAAGATAAAACCACATCAAAAGATAGCCAATAGCTTTATTGAAAATGCCATAATCAAAAGCAATGCAAGTGCTATTAAAACTATTTTTTATCTTGCTAGTATTCTTGAACAAGCTGAACTGGATAGAGTAAAAGACGACAGAATTGTAGGTATTATAATAGATACTAAGCAAATGCTTCAGTATACAGAAATGACTATGCCGGAAATAAAACGTAATATTAAAGCCATGCAACAGACAAGTATTACATTTGAAGATGAAGTTGAGGGCACAGTAGAGGGGATGTCATTACTTCCCAGATACAAAATAATACATGGTAAATCAAAAATAGAGCTTGATCTATATGGAAAAATAGCTCGCATGATTATAGGAGTAAAGAAAAACTATACCTATATCAACACTAGGACTTTAATGCATCTTAAAAAAGCTCACTCTATAAGATTATTAGCCATTTTAAATATGATTGCTGGGTTTGATGAAGATGTAGCCAAGCGTAAGCGTTACGATCTTGACGATTTAAATGAAATATTTGGAACTAACTATAAAAGGCTTGCCGATATAGCTAGATATGTTTTAGCTCCGGCCAAAAAAGAATTAGATCTAACTTCAAAACTAAGCTTTTTATATGAAATAAACTTTGATAATTTTGGAAAAGGTAGACCTAAAGCAATAGATATAACTATAGATTTAATTGACAACAATAACAATCTATTTAGTACATAGGAAACATTATGAAGTTAACAGTCAGCGAGTATGCAAAGAGGTTAAACGTATCGGTTCAAACAGTTTATAAAAAAGTTAAACGGGGGGTTATAACTACAGTTAAAGAAAACAATATAACTTACGTTATAGTCGATGAAAAAGGGGGTTTAAATGGGGTTAAACAAAAGGTTAAAGAAAGTTCAAACGAATTATTAACCCTGGTTAAAATCCAACAAAAAGAAATTAAGAGATTATCCAAGAAATTAGAGAAGTGCAACAAGGTAAAAGAAAATGTTTTTTTACAATATATTCAAGAGATCAAAGCATTAACACAGATACAAGCTCCTACAGAAGAACAGAATGATGACATCATAGATGTAAAAGAAAAGAAAAAGAGATCCAAGAAGAAAGATAAAAAAAAGAAAGGCAAGAAATGAAAATAACCATAGAAGCAGATCAGGACACGATCATATCTCTAGCAGCAGGAATAGGTGCACTAAGAGCACTGGTCGCACAACAAACTTTTGCCCAGGAAGATCTTGAAAGGATAAAAAAATTATTCAAGCAATTAGAACAAGAATATAATGAAAAAATAGTTGAAGGTATCGTTTAAGATTAGCCCTATAATATACCGACTTAAACTAGGAAATTTTATCTAAATATATTCTATGCCATAATATCTGATCTAACTACAAAGGTAAAAAATGAAAAAAATAATAATAGGTCTTTTTATACTCTTTTCAGTGAGTACACTTTCTAATGCAAAAACAATTATAGGTAAGGTAAGTTGGGCTCAAATGGAAGAAGGGGTAATACCAATAATTTCATTAGATTTAGAAAATGGAAAAGAATTATATACAGGATATTCTGGGAAAGATATAGAAAAAGTGAATAAGCTACATGGGAAATTAGTTAAGGCATATCTTGATAAAAATGGCGATGTTAAGAGAGTTGAAGTTATAAAAAAATCTAAAACTACAAAAAAGGTAAAAACAAATCTTCCTTTTATAGGAACAAAACAAACAAAAGATAAAAGAACAAAAATAACTATCTCTAAAAATGGAAATATGACAATAACTTCACATTTTAAAAACGGTTATAAAGCACATTTCAAAGGAAAATATACAAAGGAACTTATTCCTGAAGACGGCAATATGCCTATGCACGGCTGGAAAGTATATAAAAATAAAGTTTGCCAAGGATATAGGGATTCTTGGGATTGTCAAAAACTATATTAATTAATCCGTTTAAGAAAACCCCTCTAAAATACCAACCTTAAACGAGCAAACCCCGCAAATAAGGGCTTTGCAACTTTGGTTTAAGGTTGTTTAAAATGGCTTTAAACTTAAACATCCGACCAGGACGGGATTT
>JAOZKL010000043.1 GCA_029935375.1 Patescibacteria group bacterium
GGATGCTCCTATAAAAACAGAAGATTATTTGATACCTAAAGAGTATAAAGCGTTAATCAGTATATTATATATTATTGACTATTGACAGTAAACAGTAAACTATATATGCTTGTATAATAACACCAAAGATATGAAAACACAAACAAAGCAAAACATACTAAAACTAATTAAAGAAAAAGGAGAGATATCTGCAAAAGAGATAATAATTAAAATAGGTTTTTCAAAACAGATCATATTTAGGCACTTAAAATCTTTAATAGAAGATAATTTAATAAAAAAAACAGGAACCCCTCCTAAGGTATTTTATAGTTTAAAGAAGGCGGTAAAGAGTGAAAAGAAAATAAACTACCCTACTCGGACAATTGAAATTATAGAACGAGAGTTTATAACAATGACACCAGATGGTAAAATATTGAAAGGTCTAAAGGGGTTTGAGTACTGGTGTAAAAGAAGAGATCAAAAATTTGAAAAAACAGCAGAAGAATATATCAAAACTATTGAAAAATATAATAAATTCAAGAAAAATGGTCTAATAAATGGATTGCAAAAAATGCAAAATACTTTTGAAGAAACTTATTTAGATCAAGTGCATTATATCGATTTCTACAGTATAGAAAGATTTGGCAAAACAAAACTCGGCAACTTATTGTTATATGCAAAACAGGGGCAAAACAGGGGTTTAATGCAAAATATAGCAGATATAACACGCCCTATAATAAATAAATTAATAAAAGAAAAGAGGGTTGATTCGGTAGGTTTTGTACCCCCAACAATAGGTCGTATTGTGCAGTTTCAGACAGAGTTTGAAAGAATACTATCTTTACCACTACCAACAATAAAGTTAGTAAAAATAAAAAATGAGATCCCAGTTGCGCAAAAAACACTCAATAAACTGAGTGATAGAATAGAAAATGCAAAAAATACAATATTTGTAACAGAAAAGAGGAGATATAATACTATCCTCTTGATAGATGATGCTATTGGGTCTGGGTCAACACTTAACGAGATTGCAAAAAAATTGAAAGATAAAGGAATTGCAAAAAAAGTAATTTCTCTGGCACTAGTTGGTAGCTACAAAGGATTTGATGTAATAAATGAAGTTTGACAATTAGTATTTTTTATAACATGATTTCGTTGTGAATAATGTTTGGGAAGAAATAAAAGAAAGGCTGGATATAGTCGATATCATCTCGGAATATCTCCCTGATATAAAACCAGCTGGTGCAAATTATACCGCATTAAGCCCATTCAAAAAAGAAAAGACCCCGTCGTTCATGGTGAGTCCATCTAAACAAATATTTCACTGCTTCAGCACAGGAACAGGTGGTGATATATTCAAATTTATACAATTAATGGAAGGTCTGTCCAAAGCAGAAGTACTTAAAAAATTGGCTAAAAAGGCTAAAATAGAACTACCAAAACTAAACAATAAGCAGGAAAAGAAAGAAAAGAGTGTAGTTAAGAACCAAAGGGTTCTAGGATATGAGTATTTGGAATGGACCGCAGCTGTATATAATAAAATGCTATTAAAAATTCTTCAAGATAGAAATAACCCAATAACCCAATACTGTATAAAACGTAATCTAACTATAGATATTATAAAGCAATTTAAAATAGGTTATGTGCCAAAAAATAATTTTATCAAAAAATTGGCTGAAAAATACAAACTAAATCTAAAACTGTTATACAAAATAGGTATCCTCAAACAATTCCCACAACCTAAAGATGAAACAGAATATGACACAGTCAAAATGAGAGATAAATTTTCTGATAGGTTAACTATACCTATAATGGACAAACAAGGTAGAGTTTGTGGTTTTACAAGTAGAATACTACCTTATGAAACAGTAGATCGTCCAAAATATCTCAATTCACCACAATCAGATTGGTTTGATAAAAGTAAAACATGGTTTGGATGGGACTTATCACGAATGGGAATAATCCAAAGAAAGAAAGCAATTGTTGTAGAAGGAAACATGGATGTAATAGCTGCATTTGTAAATAACTTACCATTCACCGTAGCATCACAAGGCACTGCATTTTCGAAAAATCAACTAAAAATATTAAAACAAATTACAAGAGTGGTCTGGCTGGCATTTGATAATGATAGCGCTGGGAAAGCAGCCAGTAAAAAATTCTTCAAAATTGCAACATCAATAGGTATGGAAGTGAGGAAAGTCTTAATACCGGATGAGCACAAGGATCTGGACGACTACCTATCATCCATGACAGGTGATATAACAGATGAAACTCTTAAAACAAAACCATTTTTAGAATATTTTCTACTAGATAATAAAGTAGAGCTATGCAGTAAGGACCTGGGAGTTCAGAAAAAAGCTATATTAGAAACCCTAGACCTTTTCAACGTACTAGATGCTCTTGATATGGAAAGATATCTTAAAAAGCTAGCAAATCTGAGCGACGTTAGTTTTAATATATTGGAATCTCTTGCTACAAAGTCTAAGCAGGGATATGCACGTGAACAAAAAATACTACAAAGACATGAAAATAAAGAACCTGGAGAGAAAAATAATTATTCCTCAAAATATGATAACATCATCATAAATTGGCAAAAGTTATGCGCTACCCAGCTTTTTGTAGAAAATCCAATATTGGACATTGAGATATTATCAAAATACTATACACTAATAAAAGAATTAACAGGAGATAGATTAAAAAATACCAATATAACTGAGTATGTATCAGAAAATCAAGAAAACTTGGAATTCATATACTCAACTATTGATAATTCAGACAAAGAATATCCTAAAATATTACAACAAATCACTATCCGCTTCATTGATCAGAATATGCACAATCTACTCAACGCCAAAAACTATGAAACCTACTTGGAGATAAAAAAACATAGTTGACAAAATCAAATTTCTAAATAATTTAATACTATTATAACTAAATTATGAATAACATAAAATTACTTCAAAAAAATATCTGGATTAAACGAATAGCTATTCTTACTTTTAGTGCAATTACAATACTATCCTCTGCCGCTTCTTGCAACTTTTTAGGAGGAACAGAAAATAATGATATTTTGTATGGTGTTTTAAAACAAGATCCATCTCTTCAAGAAGGTGTCTACGGTAAAATTAATCTAACTGTAGATAAAGATACAAAAAATGCTGATGGACTATCAGATAAACAAAGTATTAAAATTTTGCAAAATAGTGATAATGATATTTATATCCTAACAAAGAACGATGGTGTGTACCACACGACAGATGGCGGGCGAGAATGGCAAGAAAAAAGCCTTAATAAAGAATTCTCTTATACTGATATAGATGTAGTGACCAACAACAAAGATATCTATTATATTTCAGGACAAAATAGCAGTGGCAATGGCGAAATATATAAAACTACAGACGGTGGAAGCAATTATACAAATATCTATTCTGACATAGAAAACAAATCTTATATTAAGCATATAGCAATATCAAAAACAAATGCGAACGAAATATATGCTGTTTTGGAAAACAATTCAATAATTAAAAGCGCAGATGCTGGAACAAGCTGGTCAAAAAACCATCAATTTAATGATGATATAGTTCAATTTGGAGTTTGGAATAATAATACTATTTTTGCTCTACTAGAAGATGATGGGATTGCAACATCAAGAAACCAAGGAAAAACTTGGAATATCGCAGAAATGCAGAAATCAAAAAGCACCATAGGAGAAACACAAACAGGTGGTGGTTTAAACCTATTTGAAGGCGCTAAAAATTTTGGAGAGTATCAAAAAATAATAAAATCTGATACAACTAATGACTGGTTATTAATTGCAGATAGTCAACTATGGCATACAAAATCTATAGATACTCCGTTTGTAAAAATACCATTACCAATTGGAGATGAAAAAGCTAATATAACTACAGCCACAGTAGATCCAAAAACAGGAACAAAACATATTCTGCTGTCTATAGAAAACAAACTATATGAAAGTAAAAACAGCGGCATTAGCTGGAGTTACAATAGCAGTTTATCAAAAAATATAGGAAGCATAACAGATATATTAATGGATAAATATAACAATAATACAACTTATTTAGTATTAGGTGCTAATAAAAACTAATATTTACTCATAGTTTTTCAAGGTCTTTTCAGCCTCCATCTTACGAATTTGATCTATAACAAGCCCTATCTCACCAGATAGTATATTTGGCAATTGATTCCAGCTTTTGCCATATCTGTGATCTGTAAAACGATCTTGAGGAAAGTTGTAAGTTCTAATTTTTTCACTACGATCAGCTCTTCCAACTTGATCTCGCCTCTCTTGAGATTCTTTTGCAAGCCTCTCTTGCTCATAATAATCATAGACACGACTAGTAAGGACTTGAAGTGCTTTGATTCTATTCTGTTGTTGATCTCTCTCATCCTGACTCTTTGCTTCCAATCCGGTCAACTTATGTCTCATCATTACTGCAGAATAAGTAGTGTTTACAGACTGCCCTCCTGCCCCAGTGGAAGTACTAATTATGATCTCAACTTCGTCCATATCTAATGTAAAATCATCATCAGTTTCAACTATCGGCATTATAGCCACAGATACAGTAGAGGTGTGAACACGGCCTTGTTTCTCCGTCTCCGGAATACGTTGCACTCTATGCACTCCACTTTCATACTTGAACCAAGAATAAGGGCCATTTCCCCTAACCTCCACAATAACCTCTTTATAGCCTCCAACAGTTCCTGAATTTGAAGAGACAATCTTTGTTTTAAAACCTTTATTTTCAGCAAAGTTAATATACATCCTAAGCATCTGCCCAACAAACAATGAACTCTCATCTCCACCTGCCCCTGCTCTAATTTCTAACAAAATATCTTCAGAATCACGCTCATCAACTGGTGTGAGGTAAGATAATATGTCAGACTGATAACTCTTTAACTCTTTCGTCTTTTCTGAAATATCATTTTTTAACAATTCAACCATCTCATCTGAAGGGTCAATACTGTCCAAAAGCTCTTTATTTTCTGCAATCTCATTCTCTATAGATTTTATCTTTGTAGCAATGTCGTATTGAGGCTGAACAAGCTTATGTTTCTTGCTTAGATCAATCATCTCCTTCCTATTAGAAACTTTTAACATCCTTTCATTAAGATCGTTATACTTATCTATAATAGCTTGTAATGGTAACTCAATCATATAATTTTAATTTTTAAATGCGTATGCCCAATCTATAAGGTCTTTAAACATTGTGCGGTACTTTTCTGGAAAAACTAAATGCTCTAAATCATTCTTTGCTCTCCTATAAACCTTTTCTCTTATTTCATTGTACTTCTCTCTTATGCTCTGATTAGTAGAAACAGCCCTCACCTTATCTTGACGAGATAGTTGGAACCACTTAAACCTACCCTTATCATCCAAGGCATCTTGGTGGATAAACAATGACAAATCTTGTGAAGAACCTGTCTGGTGTAACATTGAAATATCTTTTAATAAACTTTCTATCATAACCCATTTTACACCCTTCGGGTTTATCGGACTTTCACTTTGATTAAAATTATATAAAAATCCTAATAAGCATGGCAATCCAATCTGAACGAAACTTGAACGAGTACCCTGAGCTTCTATAAACTGACCTAAGCTAACTTTTGAAGAATATACATTTTGACGACTCAAGACATCAGAAGCGGTTACTTTGCTCAAAAAACGTGAGTTTAAATATTTTGAAAGGAAGGGATTCTTTCTAACAAGATCATACTCCGTTTCCCTTTGTTTTGCTTGCATGAAACTAAGTTGCCGTGGTAAATAAAACTCGAAGACATCATGCTCTACTATTTTATAAAGATTGGGAACTCCTTTCAAGCTAAGTGGGACTTTTTTTAATAAAAAATCTTTAGACTCTTCAATCAAAGGCTGAGTGTCAAAAGTTAATCTCGTTGTTTGAAAAAACCATTCAGAATAAAAAGCAAGCCTTGCGTTTGCACCAGAATATCTTGATAATGCAAAACTTAGAACTTCCTGATCCTTGTTTTGCAAATAATTACGAATTGGGGTTAGTATATTATTCAATCCATTGCCATAATCATCTTGAGTTAAAATCAAATTTGACTCAGATAAAAATTCAACATAAAAATTGGATTTAGAAAACATAACGATAAAAACTAACTGATTTTGTAACTATTTATCAACCAATCATTAAAACCATTTTTCGTCAATAGTGATACCTTAAATTGTCAACCAAAGACAACGGCTATCTTGGATATAGCAGTCTAATTATCTCAAACTGAACCTGATTTGTATCCTGAAACTCATCAACCATTATATGTGACCATCTTTTTTGTAATATGTTGCGAATGTCTTCATTATCACGCAACAATACATACAACTTAAACAATAAATCATCAAAATCAACTATATGACTTTTTTCTAGCTCTTGTTCATATTTTTTATAAACATGATGAAAAGCATCTGGGAAATCCGATGCAATTTTCTTTGAATCTATAGCTGCCAACCTCTCCTGTTTACATTGTGAAATAAAATATATAATACCTTTTGGTAAATACTGTTTGGTATCCAAATTTAAGCCCTTTACTATTCTACGAACCAATTTCTTTTGATCATCCATATCAAGAATTGTAAATGTATTATTAAGACCCACCTTCTCTCCAAACTCTCGTAAGACTCTAACACCAAGACTATGAAAAGTACAAAGCAATGGAATATTAATATAGTCAATCTCCCATGGAGAAACCCTCGGCAAATTAATTCCAACATCATTGAGAAGCACCCTAACACGAGAATTCATCTCTGCGGCAGCTTTATTTGTAAATGTAACACAAAGGATGTTACCTGGTTTCACTCCTTCACTGATAAGATAAGCACAGCGACGAGTAAGGACTGCAGTTTTGCCACTGCCTGCCCCAGCAATAACAAGATTAGTTCCGCCAACGGTTTCTACAGCCTCTTTTTGATTTTTATTCAACCCTTCTAATATCTTTTGTTGAATCTCTTCTACACTCTTTTGTTCTAACATTATAAATATAGAAATAAATATTTAATTGTTTTTGTCAAACAAAAAATGATGAGACTTGACAAGTATTCACACTAGTGCTCTTTATTCTTAATAATTTTATAAAAATGATAATCGCACTAAATAATATAAGATCAGCGTGGAATGTAGGATCTGTAATTAGAACATGTGATGCACTTGGCGCATCTGTTATATTGGTTGGGTACACACCACTACCATCAGGGAAAACTCTTAGCCTTGTCAAAAAAACATCTATAGGGT
>JAOZKL010000008.1 GCA_029935375.1 Patescibacteria group bacterium
TAAAGTTATTCTAAAAATGTTCTTTTTGAAATGACTTTTACTGGTAAAATGAATTGAAAAAAGTATTTTTTTAGTTAAATTTTAGGATTTATGGGCTGGAAATGGAATTAGGAAAGAGGTCTATTGTTAAACAACACCTTGATCAATCATAGCATTAGCTACTTTGATAAAACCAGCAATGTTTGCACCTTTGATATAGTCAATTTTACCATCTTCTGTTTTACCATGTTCTACAATTTCAGAATGAATACCTTTCATAATGCCTTGTAATTTTTCATCGACTTCCTGACGAGTCCAGCCAAGCCTTAGCGAGTTCTGACTCATTTCCAACCCAGATGTTGCAACTCCACCAGCATTGGATGCTTTGCCTGGAGCAAATAACACATCATTTTGTAAGAAAATCTCGACAGCCTCTGGAGTAGATGGCATATTAGCACCTTCAGCTACCAGAATAGTGCCATTATCAGATAGTGCCTTAGCATCTTTGCCACTTACCTCATTTTGTGTAGCACATGGTAATGCAATATCTGCTGATACAGCCTGCCAAGGGCTTTGTTTTTCAAAATATTGCACACCAAACTCATCAGCATATTCTTTGATACGACCACGGCGAGTATTTTTGAGGTCTTTTATAAATTCTAACTTTTCTTGTGTTATACCATTTTTATCATAAATTGTCCCAGAGGAGTCTGACATTGTCAAAACTTTTGCACCCAACTCAATGGATTTTTCTACAGCAAATTGAGCCACATTACCAGAACCAGAAACCAAAACAGTCTTACCATCAAAAGAGTCATTAGACTGTGCAAGCATCTCTTGTGCAAAATATATAAGTCCATAACCAGTTGCCTCTGTACGGATTAAGCTACCCCCAAAATGCAAGCCCTTTCCAGTAAGAACTCCAGTAAATTCGTTCTGCAATCGTTTATACTGACCAAACATATAACCAATTTCACGGGCTCCGACTCCAATATCTCCAGCAGGAACATCAGTAAAAGATCCTATGTGACGACTTAGCTCTGTCATAAAACTTTGTGTAAAACTCATTACCTCGTTATCACTCTTACCCTTTGGATTAAAATCTGCACCACCTTTTCCTCCTCCCATAGGTAAAGATGTTAGA
Source organism: Patescibacteria group bacterium (assembly GCA_029935375.1). Classification (GTDB taxonomy): domain Bacteria; phylum Patescibacteriota; class JACMRA01; order JACMRA01; family JACMRA01; genus JAOZKL01. The sequence goes on from JAOZKL010000008.1 coordinate 1,124, forward strand.
GAGTTTTTGAAAATTTGTTCAAAACCAAGGAATTTAAGAATTGACAAATTAACCGTTGGATGAAAACGCAATCCACCTTTGTATGGGCCTATAGCAGAGTTGAACTGAACCCTGTAACCACGATTAACCTGAACCTGCCCACTATCGTCTCTCCAAGGCACTCTAAACATTATCACACGCTCCGGCTCTACGATTCTTTCAAGTATTTTATTTTTTTGATATTGCGGATTTTTAACCAGAAAGTCACTCAAGGAGTCAAAAACCTCTTTAACAGCTTGCAAAAACTCTGGTTCATTTGGATTTTTAGCCTTTAATTGCTCTAAAACTTCTTCTGTATATTGTGATAACATAATTATATTTGATTTGTTTGTAATAACCTACCCCCTAGGTTATAATAAAAATAAATATTTGTCAAATGTTATTTAATTATATAATCTAAAACAGACCAATATCACAAAAAATTATACAATAAACCAAGATAAGAAGAGGGAAAGATAAGAAGCCAACAAAAGCTTGTACCCTACTAACACGCAAAAACCTACAAGTTGACTCATACAAGATATACAATGAAAATGATACACCAAAAATTTTGAGCGCAATCAAAAAAGATATAATAAAAGTATTAATTTGCTCGCTCCAATCTTGAAGAGGAAGGGTAGTTATAATCCTGGAATCGACAAAAAAGAAAAGCATCGGAATAATACTATACAAAAAAACTTTCAAAGAATTAGATAGGTCTGGAGAGCCTCCAAGAATCCTTATAAAAATATAAAATAAAAACCCTGAACACCCATACAAAACATACCCAACTATTGGAAGAGATAAAACAGCAACTGTAATTAATTGAAGCTGATTTTGGGATCTAATAAAAACATCCAAAATAAAGTCAATATCAACAATATTACCAATAATTAAAATGGGCAATATTATTATAAAGATATGATGCAAGACATGATTTTTACTACCCAATGAATAACGAATAAAACGAAGATAATCTCTAAACATGAGACTGAATATTTCTATTAATTTCAGATGATTTGACATTACCTTTTTTTTTACTTAATCTAACATAACACACTTTTTTGTTATGGTCAAAGAACTTGATTCTATCCTAAAAAACATTCCAAACAGCCCTGGTATTTATAAATTTTACAGCCAAGGAGGGGATTTGTTGTATATAGGAAAGGCAAAAAACCTTAAAAAACGAGTCAATAGTTATTTTCAGTCTAGCAGAGACCATAATCAAAGAATCAGTCTGATGATAGGACAGATCGAAAAAATAGAATATACAACTGTAAAAAGCGAAACAGAGAGTTTGTTATTAGAGGCCAATTTAATACATAACTTAAAGCCAAGATACAATGTATTACTTAAAGACGATAAAACCCACTCTTTTGTTAAAATTACAAATGGGGAAATACCTAAGATTTTTATTACAAAAAATAAAACGAATAGTAAAAATGCACAATATTACGGACCCTATGTTAGTAAATATGGAATTGAGGGGGTACTCAGAAGCTTAAGAATAGTTTTTCCATTCTGCCAAAAAACAAATAAGAAAACTGGTGCATGTCAGTATGTGAGTATAAAACAATGCGATGGGATATGTTGTGGCAAAGAAAGTGTAGAAGATTATAATCAAAAAATAGATCAAATCAGAAATGTTTTAAAAGGAAACACAGAAAAGGCGGAACATTTCTTATCCAGCAAAGTTAATAAATCTGTAGAGAACCAAAACTTTGCACTAGCCTCTTTTTGGAGGGACCGATTAAAACTATTAAAAAACATTTTAAGTAAAGAAAACATAAACCAAGCGATAGTTCTAAAAAAACCTGACAATATAGATATTATAACATTAACTCAACAAAAAGATGTTAACGATCTAGAAATAGGCAGTATATTTGTGCAAAATATTAGAAACGGAAAACTAATAAATGTGCAGAACTTTTTACTCTCTGGAAGCTCTGAATATGATAAAAATCAGTTTATGAGCCAGTTTATGAAGAGTTATTATAATAACAGTACAAGCGAAGATATAAAAATTATAATACAATCTTTTACTCTGGATCAACCAGATCCCCGGTAAAAAATTTGTAATCAAAACTATGGGCTGGGGTTTGAGAACAGTTGCCGCCCATGCCAACAGCGCAGCCATCATTTAAAAACTCCCCTGTATTATAATCTGGAGATGAACAACCAGAGACAGAGAGAATAAAACAAAAAACAGTTACAAATAAAATATAATCAGGAGAATGTAATCTTTCTCTAGATGAGTGGATGATTAGCTCTTTCATAAAAAATTATAATAGATCAAGAACAGATTTTCCAGAATTAAGTTTTTCAGACATCAGTTTTATATCACGCTCAATCTTGATGGCTTTATCATCTGTGAATGGAAATAATCTTGAGAATACTTTTAACTTCCCATTAAGATCGCAATTTCTAAAAATTCCTTTTTGCCAAAAAGTTTTTGTATCATTATTAAAAAACATTTTAGACTCGAAAGAACTTCTATCATCAAAAACAAACACTCTCGCTCTCTTACCATCTAACTGACCTTCAACTTTACGACTGATGATTTTATAAGCAAATGGATGCGTAAAAACTCTTTCTAGAAATCCTTTTAGAGCTGCTGGTATTGCATTCCACCAAACAGCATAGAATACAACAAGCATATCAGCTCCTTTGATACGAAGTTGGTATTCTGAAACTTTAGCGTCTTTTCCTTCAGAATAATCTAATAGTTGAAACTCTGATTTCTCAACATCTTTGTAAATATCTATCAAATCAACCTCAATTCCCTTCTTTTTTAATGATTCTGCATAGACTCTACACATCTTTGATACAAATATATCTTGCTTGGTTCCGTTACTAGGAGCTGCTAAGACTATACAAACTTTTTTAACCTTCGACATAATAGATTGGTTATAAATGATTTTTTATATTTTGACAAGAGTAAGTAAAAATGGACAAAGAAAAACACCCCATAGGGGTGAATTCCAAAACAAGTACGCAATATGGTTTTTATACACGATAAAGTTATGTATAAAACTAATCCAACAGCTGCTTGACCTCCTCTAAAGCTTCGATTAACTGAGGGATATCTTCTTGATCCATGATTACAGTTGTTTTCTTTCCACCTCTAGATTTCTCCGAAATTTTAAGAAACTTACCATAACCACTTTTCTTCAAATCGACAAAAAATACTCTGCTACGAGCGCGGATTTTCTTGGAATAAATTTCTTCAGGCAATCCTTGTTCGCTTCTTTGGGAAATATCTGTCAAATCATTAGATGAGTAATCATCGTCTTGACCAACATCCAAACCGTCAGATTGCTGAGCCTTCTCGATCTGTAAGTTTTCAACCACCTCAATGTTTTCTTTTTCTTTTCCTTCTATAGTCATACAAAAATAAATATTTTAACAACTGCGGACACCTAATATAGCATATAAAAATACTTTTTGCAAGTTTTGTTTTTTCATCAATACAATATTGACAAAAAGCTGTAAATAAACAAGCGTATAAACATTATGAAGATGGAATCAAAGTACGAAAAAGCATTTTTAGAAGATATTAAAAGACTCAATCCTGAACAAAGAGACGCCGTCGAATCTATAACCGGGCCTGTAATGGTTGTTGCCGGACCGGGGACAGGAAAAACACAAATACTAAGTCGCAGAGTTGCAAATATTTTGTACAAAACCGATGCAGAGCCAGAAAATATCTTATGTCTGACATTCACAGAAAACGGGGCTTATAACATGAAAGATAGGCTTGCCAAACTAGTTGGAACAAGCGCTTATCAGATCAACATTGGCACATTTCACAGTTTTGGTATGCAGGTGATAAATGATAACCCAGAGTACTTTGGGCATCTGAGCCGATCAAAACCAGCCAGCAACTTGGACAAGAAAAAAGTTCTGATAGATATTTTGACAGAACAGTCTCATTATAAACACCCACTAACAACAAAAGACCCAAATGGAAACTGGCTATGGCTAAAAGAAATAGAATCTAGAATTGCAGAAATGAAAGAGGCTGGTATAACACCTCCACAATATCAAGAAATAATAAAACTGAATATAGAATTCGCAGAACAGATAAACCCTGTTGTCTCAGAAATATTCGAAGGTAGAATAAACAAATCAATCATCGAAAAGATCCCAAAGCTAATAGATACAATCAGAGAAACTTCTGATTCGGAGTGGAAAGTAAAGATATCCAAATTCGATAGTCTCAAAAATACTCTACTGCAAAGCCTGCAAACTGCATATGAAGAGGCAGTGGAAACCGGAAAGCCAAAAACTATCACAGCCTGGAAAAAAGAATTTTGCAAAGCAGATAACAACAAAAAGATAATATTAAAAGAAATCTCAGCAGCAGAGAAAATTCAGGCTCTTGCGGATATTTATGACAAATACCAAGATGTCATGCAATCCAGAAAGTTGTATGATTTTGCTGATATGTTGCTAGAAACAATAAAGGCATTTAGAAAATATCCAGAACTGCAATACAAATATCAAGATCATTTTCAATATGTTATGATAGATGAGTTCCAAGATACAAATGACATACAAATGGAAATGGTGGAATATCTGATAGACACTGAGGCAACACAAAACAAGCCAAATGTTTTTGTAGTTGGAGATGATGATCAGTCTATATACAAGTTTCAGGGGGCAAACATAAACAATATCAGAAAGTTTCAAGAAAAATATGCCGATGTCAAAATAATAGAACTAAAAACAAACTACAGATCGACTCAAGACATATTGGATATATCCACTGATGTAATAAAACAATCCAGCGAAAGATTGTTGGAAGATAAGAAATTAGAAGCATTTTTCCAAAACAAAGATCATTCTGATATCCGTTATTATTCGTTTGAAAATCCAGAATTCGAAATGGAATGGACGGCGAAGAAAATTCAGGAGCTTTTGAAGCAGGATGTAAAAGCAAACAAAATTGCAATAATTGCACCAAATCACGCATCGTTAAAATACAGTATAAAATTTTTGGAAAAGCGGAAGGTTCCAATTTATTACAAAGCCGGAGAAGGTGTGATGGAGAATAAATATATCGAACAAATTATAAAAATCTTAACATTTATAAACTCCCTAAACTCTTCTAAAAAGATAAAAAGCCACCTATTGCCAGAGATTTTGCAGTTTGATTTTTGGCAGTTAGACAGAGAAGCAATTTGGGATATCAGCCTACAAGCAAAGAAAAATAGGAAAGAATGGGTTGAGGTTATGAGATCTAACGAAAATAAAGAAATTGTAGAAATTGGAAAGTTTCTAGAAAACCTGAAACAAAAATCAGTCAACGAATCTGCTCAGAAAATTATAAATTATATAATAGGATCTGCTAAACTTTTTGAATTTGAATCTCCGTTCAAGCGATATTACTTTAGTAAAGAAAAGTTAGAAAATGTTGAAACCCAGGCAGAATATTTGAAACAATTATCTGGGCTGCAAGTATTGTTCAGAGCGGTAAAAGATTATCAAAACACACAAAATGTATCAGTAAAAGACCTCTTGGAATTGCTAGATGCAATGGAAGATGTTGATGAAAAATTGATAGATACCAGCCCATTTAATCAACCAGAAAACGCCATAAATTTGATCACAGCCCATGCATCCAAAGGATTGGAATTTGATTATGTGTTTGTAATAAACGCAAGTGAAAAATCGTGGATGAGCAAAGGAAGAGGAACAAAAATGAAACATCCGGTGAATATAAAAATAATGAAGGGTGACGGTGGGCTAGATGAAAGAATCAGGTTATTTTATGTTGCTCTAACGAGAGCTGAAAATGTACTATACATAACCAGACACACACATGATCACAAGAACTCTGAAAAGGCTGGGATCAGCTTGCTTCATGAAAAAATCAAAGAGGACAAACAAAATCCCAGTAGTCTAAAAGAAAAAATGAAAGTGTTAGAAAATATAACACTTGGATACAACAACCCTCCATTTGTACCAAATGAAAAAGAACTGCTAAAGCCAGATTTGAGTAAGTACAAGTTAAGTGTAAGTCATCTGAATAATTTTATAGACCTCACAAAAGGAGGACCAACTGCGTTTTTGGAACAAAGTTTGTTGCGACTACCATCCGACATGGGATCAAATGTTGGTTATGGATCTGCAATGCATAATACTCTAGATATTTTGCAGAAAGATATAAACTCTAATAAAAAAATCAGTATAAATAAAATACAAGAAGATTATGAAAACGAACTAAAAAGACAAGATATTGATGATAGTGAATTTGCAGAATTTTTACAAATGGGACTAGATAACCTGGAGTTATATTATAAACAAAAAATTGAACTACACACACAAGCAGATAAAAGCGAGGAAGACTTTGCAACACAAGAAGTGAGAGTGGAGAATGTAATGCTAACAGGAAAGATAGATTTTGCCAAAGTTGATAATGACCAAAAAACTATAAAAGTAATTGATTATAAAACTGGTAAGCACATGAAAGATTTTGATGTGTCAAAAGGGAAGGAATATGAGAAGTTGAAGAAGTTAAAATACAGACAGCAGTTGATTTTTTATAAAATCTTAGTAGAAAGATCAAACAAATGGAAAGACTATACCGTAAATAACGGATCGCTGTTATTCTTGGATGGGCATAAAAATAATGACACTGTCACGGAACTAGAGACGAAAATATCCTCTGAAGATGTTAACAAGCTAGAAAAACTAATAACAAAAGTATGGGATAAGATTATCAATCTTGACTTTCCAACTGAGGAAGAGTTGTTTGAAAAATACGGAGTTGAGAACAAAAAGATAACTGACGACTACGACGAAAAATATAACTTTGAGAGTGTAAGATTGTTTGAAGAGGATTTGATGAACAGATTGATATAAGACCTGATTTGTTTCGGAAGGAATTTAGTGATGATACAAAGATTTGTTGAATTTTGAAAACTTGCTCTTGCAGTCGCTCAGCATCAAGCACTATCTAGAGGCAAGCGGCTTTTTTTACATAATAGACTTCTTTCCTAACTCCATTCCCAATCCATAAACCCTAAGATTTAACTAAAAAAACTTCTTTCAATTTGTTTTGCTAGTAAAAGTCATTTCAAAAAGAACATTTTTAGAATAAATTTAAGAATTTCTACTTGAAAAGAGAGCTGGGAAAGAGGGTTAATAACCAATCTTAAAAAACTAAAAACCTTAAACAATTGTGCCAGTTGCATCCACCCAATTAGTTCCGCTCCACCAGATAGGCTTCCCTATACTAGTGTCGAAATAAAATTCACCAACATTCGTCGCAGTTGGTCTAGAAGAAGTGTTTCCAGAAACGGGAGCAGCGCTCTGACTATATAACTCGCCGGTATCAGTATTGACATAAAGCGCTTTATGATTCGTCGAATGAGCTGAAGATGTTTTCAAATAATTAACTTTAAATGATGTTGGTGAAAATTCATATAAATTACTACCGGCATTGTTTTCAAATTCTACAAAATTACCAGTCGCTCCACTCTTTGAACGAATATTCAACATTACATTAGATGCTATAGATGAGGTGCCGACAGAAAGGCCACCAACAGAGCCTATCGCACCACTACCACCATGCACCCAAATACTGGGAGATGAAGAATTAGAGCCAATAGCTATTGAATTTGTTATGTTATTCTTTAATACACCAGTAGTACCATTTATACCAAAACCTATAACACCTGTTCTAGAAAAGTCACCAGTAGAGGTAAATACACCCAACCCAAGTGAACACTCTCCGTCGACTTCTGTATATGCGCCTATTGCAGTCGAATGAGTTTTTGCAGTTTTCGTTCTGTTTCCTATTACTACAGAAAAATCACTGCCAGCCGCAGCTTGGGAGTAAGACCCTATTACAGTAGATTGATTACCACTGGATATAGATTGATAACCGAGACTGAGTGACCAAGGACCAGGACTAGATGCATAGCCAATTGCTGTTGATGCATAACCTGCGGATGTTGCCCAGCCTCCTATAGCATGAGAATAATCTCCAGATGCTGTAGAACCCGTACCAACAGCAAAAGAGTCTTCGCCAGATGCTGTAGAATCTTTGCCTATAGCGAGTGTGTTTAATGCATTAGCAGTCGCATTGTCACCAAAGGCAAGTAATCCGTCAGCTTGATGAATTTTCATGGATGTTGTAAAACTCCATTTTGTATTCGGTGCGTCCCAATATAGCATTTGACCATCCAGTGTACCATTCTTTAAATTTACACTTCCAAATTCATCCCAACGAGCTGAATCAGCTGCAAATGACGAGGAGGAAGTATGAGCAGAAGTAGCTCTATAGAACACACCTTCGTTTACAACAATATCATCCACAGCATAGTATCTACTGGCTTGCCAATCCTCTATACCAGCGCCAATCTTAGACCTATTGTAGTAAACCCCATCATCTTTATATTCAATTTCATTAGCCATAATTAGTTGTATTATTTAAAACGTTACCTCTGTAGAGTCTATTGTAGCTTTCCATTTCACAGTGTTCGTAGCATCGCCAGTAACTTTTATTACAAGGGCTTCATTAGCATCATCAGCCTCAACAGCAATGTCCCAAGAAGAATCTTCCTCTGCCAAGACAGTCTTTATAATTGTACCGACAATTACCGTGTTGTTAGAAGAGTTCCTTTTTATCACTCCTCTAATTTCATACCCGGCTATATCTCCAGATGTATTATCCCTGGCAGAAACCATGATTTTGAATGTGATTGCAGAAGCAGCCACAATACCATATCGATTATTTGCAATTCCATCGATAAAAATTTCAGATTGCGTTGCATTCGTTGTCTGGCCAAACCACTCTATAGAAGATGAGGGACTCTGACTATATAACTCGCCACTGTCTGTATCTACATATACAGACTTATAATTAGATGGGTGGGTAGATGTTGATTTCAAAAGCTCCAGTTGAAGACCACCAGCCAAATATGAAAACGCTGTCGACTCGGAATACAAAGCATACGAAGTGGTTGACCCTAAGTTAGTAGAAGCGTCTATATACACAGCGTAAGACTCATTCACAGTACCAGAGTTGACCCAAGCTGTGGATTTCCCTATATCCAACCCAACCACACTGTTTATTATGCTAGATGCATTATCATTGTTTATGTTTATATTTATATTCGACGCATTGGTGATTACACCAGCATTGTTATTCTCTATAGACCCATAAAATGCTGTCGCAGTCGTCATTGAACCAGTAGAAAGGTTTTGCACTCTATTGTTACTAGCTATAGCCCATGATACAGTACCAGTGGAACTGTTTTTTGAATATGCATTTAATCCATATGTTATAAGCTCAGTATTTGTCCCTGAAAAATCAGCTGATATGCTAGCTCCATAAGTTTGATGAATAGCTCCCCCATTCGTTTGATTAGACTGGATATGTAACCCTTTATTGAGAGTAGTGTTATCGGATAAAGACTGCTCTATCCTAAGCTTTGCATCTGGAATTGAAGTGCCTACACCCAACCTCTTGTTTGTATCATCCCACACCATCTCTGTTATCTCAGTGTGTTTGTACTCCTCTGCGGCATGATCCCAGTATAGCATTTGACCGTTGACTGTCCCATCCTCTGTGTTGCCAGCGGCAGCCTCCTGGCTATACAACTCCCCATTTGTTGTATTTACATATACAGATTTATGACTGACAGTATGAGGTTCAACCACTTTAAGAGAGTTGATTAATACATTACCGTCATCATCTATCCTAACAGCCTCGTTAACGCCTCCCCCATCAGGGCGAACCTGAAGTCTAATTCCACCTCCATTTGTACCTACCTGGTACATTCCAATCCTACCTAGTTCCGAACCTGCAGCTCCAATGTATCTGACTATTGGTTCTCCATCAGTTCTTTCGATGGTTATACCAGTGGCTCCACCAGCTCCTTTGACATGTAATGAAGTATCTGGAGAGCTTTCACCCACTCCAACCCTCTTGTTTGTGTCATCCCACACCATCTCTGTTATCTCAGTGTGTTTGTACTCCTCTGCGGCATGATCCCAGTATAATGTTTGGCCATTAACGGTTCCTGGTTCGACGTGACAATCCGAACCATCCAACAACACCGTCCAACTTGCACCGTCAGAATTCAACCTTTTTATCTCATTATCCGCTGTATTTATATATGTATATCCCTCATAGTCTGAGTTTAACACTGGATCTGATGCAGCATAATTTAGACCTCCATTAGCGTTTCCACCAATTTGCACCAACCACTCATTCAGGATAGAACCCCAAACGCCATCATCACTATCTACTACTGGTAATCTTCGTTTTGCCATATAGACTTTGTTTTATATATATTATCAAGCGGATAAAAAATGATAAAATATAATTATACTAAAACTATATAACTTATTAGATTGTGTCAAGAGGTTTAAGCTAAGACTATAAACGACCTCGTTTTTTCTTGTAAAAATCACTCACACCAAAGATGAAACCTTTTAGCCATCGCCATCTCAACCTGATAATCGCTCGCAATAGATTAATACTAAATATCTTGCCAAGCAAAACTTTTATGACATCTTTTGGAAAATATTTTTGTACAAAATAAAGATGATTTCTAGTCATATAATACCCATCATTAAAAGAGTCTATACTATAACTAACCCTGTGATGAATAACACTGCCAATGGCCAATCCAATCTTCCAGCCTTTTTGAGAGCCCTTTTGCTGCCAATCTATCTCTTCAAAGTTAAGAAACCACTCTTCATCCATTAGTCCAATGTCTTCTATAAACTCCCTCCTGACCAACATCGCAGAGCCTGTCAAATATTGTACAAATTCAGTTCCATTTAACACTCCTTCACTTAAACTATCCTCATCCGTTACATGAACAATATTGTGCTCATTATCAGAAACTTTGTACAAACTATGGATCTCTTTTGGGTCATCATATATCATTTGCTTACTACCAATCATACCAACCTTAGAGCTGTTGGTTTGATAAAAAAGATCTTTTTCTATTAGCTTTTCTAGAGCCTGAGCATCCACCACCGTGTCTGGATTGAGATACCAAATATAATCATAATTGCCTTGTTGCTGAACATACTTTGTACCAACATTACAACCACCTGCAAAACCGAGATTTTTCTCAGATTCTATAAAAGTAATTCTATCATTCTCCAAGTCTTTTGTATATTTAGCAAACTCTAAATGTTTTTCGGAATTATCTACTAGAACAATTTCAAAATTCCAATAAGTTGATTCCAACAAACTATCCAAACACTCTCTTACAACTTCCCAAGCATTGTAATTAACTATTACCACATACACCTTACCTTGTTCCATACTTATATTATATGTACTGGGAGGCTCGCTATCACTTGACGTAGAATTTTTTGACATAATTCGTAAAATATTATTAGATTATTACAACATTTTATAATAATTGTCAATCTATGCAAAAAGAAGATATTCTGATCCTATCAATAGCTCTACCAAACCGAAAAACTGGAGGGGGTGTGTTAGATATAGAAACTCTAGAGTTTTTATCAAAACAATATAATATACACTTGATCTGTGTAGAAGGGGAGGCTGAAAATAAAGATAAAGATATCAGTACTGTTAAAAAATTCACAAAAACTTTAGAAATACTTCCAAGAAAAGAAAAGCATACAAAAATATTACAAAGAATAAAAAGGTTAATATCAACAAAACCAAGGTTTGTAAATCTAATTGATACAAAAAAGACAATTAAAAGTGTTGAAAAAACAATAGAAAAGAACAATATCAAAAAAATCTTTATGCTATCATGTTGGCCAACAGTAATGTTATCAAATCAGATATGGAACAAGGTTGAAATTTATACATGGCTGATGAACATAGAACATAAACTTTTTCCAAACAATACAAAAAACTGGAAAACTAATATATACAACACTTGGGAAACGCTGAGAGTGAAAAAATGGGAAAAGAGGGTTTTATCAAGAATTAAGAATATAGCAACTCTCACACAAAAAGACTCTGACTTTGTCAAAAAGTTTGTTAATAAAAAAACGGTAGTTATACACCCAGTGATGAAACCAATTGAAACAAACAGAGGGGGTATGAGAAAACACACAGCCTTGATAACAACTAATATGACATATACTCCAAACCATGTATCTATGAATTGGTTTTTTGATAAAGTTGTACCACATCTTCCAGGTATTGAAATAAATATAACAGGACTAGATCAAAACAACTATCTAAAAAACATAAGCGATAAAAATAAAAATATTAACTATCTGGGATTTGTATCCACACAAGAATGGAACAAATTGTTTTCAAACACTGCTATAGTTATCAACCCAACAATTACAGGCAGTGGGTTTCAGATCAAGACAATGGAGGCCATCAGGCGCGGTATTCCAGTTATCTCTACCAGTTTTAGCAACCAACTCGGAAATGTTATACCTAGTTCAGATAATCCAAAACAATTTGCAGAGTTGATAAAGAAGTATTCGAATCAAAACAATTCAAACAACTTAGATTATAGCAAGTTTTACAAAGAAAACGGTAAGAAATTATTAGAATTCATTAGACCTCTTTTCTAATTCGCTTTTCAAGTAGAAATTCTTAAATTTATTCTAAAAACGTTCTTTTTGAAATGACTTTTACTGGTAAAACGAATTGAAAAAAGTATTTTTTTAGTTAAATCTTAGGATTTATGGGCTGGAAATGGAATTAGGAGAGAGGTCTATTACCAAAACTTGACAAGCCTCTGTATATAATATAGAAGAACTGCATTAACAAAAACTTATGAAAGGAATTATTTTAGCAGGAGGAAAAGGTACAAGATTATATCCAATCACATTGGCAACCAGCAAACAAACAATGCCAATATATGATAAACCAATGATATACTATCCATTATCCACTTTGATGTCAGCAGGGATTAAAGATATTCTGATAATATCCACACCAGAGCATTTACCATTCTTCAAAAACTTATTTGGTGACGGCTCTCAACTTGGCTGTAAATTCAACTATAAAGAACAAAAAGAAGCTAATGGACTGGCCCAAGCATTTGTTATCGGTGAGGATTTTATAGGAGATGACAGCGTAGCATTGATACTGGGAGATAATATATTCTACGGTGCAAATCTAGATAAGGTACTACAAGAAAGTATAGATCCAGATGGTGGGGTTGTATTCGCTTATCCTGTATCAGATCCAGAGCGTTATGGTGTAGTAGAATTCGATAAAAATCAAAAAGCTGTTTCTATAGAAGAAAAACCAGAAAAACCAAAATCAAAATATGCTGTACCAGGAGTGTATTTTTATGACAATGATGTTATAGAAATTGCAAAAAATCTAAAACCAAGCAGTCGTGGAGAATATGAGATAACGGATGTAAACAATGAATACCTAAAAAGAGGCAAGCTAAAAGTTGGAGTGCTTCAAAGAGGGGTTGCGTGGCTAGACACAGGCACAATACAATCTATGATGCAGGCCAGCCAATTCGTACAGGTTGTAGAGGAGAGGCAAGACCTGAAAATTGGATGTATAGAAGAGGTCGCATACAGAAAAGGATTTATAAACAAAGAACAACTACAAGAACTTGCCAAACCATTGATGAAAAGTGGGTATGGTAAATACCTGATCAATCTTGACTAGAACAGTTTTGTGTACTACAAGATACAAGTTGGTTGAAATGCACCACAACTTTTACATTCTTACTACATAATAAAATGACTGATTCAATCACTTGAGGTTATTACTGCCCAACTAATCAAGAGATTAGATGCGGATTACAAAATCGAATTTGACTGGCACAAAAAGAAATCAATGAGATTAACAAAAAACTAACAAATGCAAACCCTCAAAAAGAGTGAAGTAAATTGATCTTAAGAAAGGATGAAAGAATCAAATATATTAAGCAACTAAGATTGATCCTGGAGAAATAAATTTGTGTAAAAAAGGCCAAAAGCATCTACATACAATAGGTGTTTTTTTGTTGGGAAAATTAAGACTTGCAAAAACCACTTTTGTGTGTTATGGTGACTAAGTTGGTTGAAAAACTACAACTTTTTATTTTTTCACTATATTTTGCCATGGCTCAAAACTGAAAAGAATCTACAAGTAAAAACATCAGATCATCTCAGAAACGCTATATCAAGAATCTTATTAAAAGATGCTTTTCTGCAAAATATCAATTATTGCGATGGGGGAAAGTCAACATTAAAATGATGATTCTAACATGAATAATTTTTTTCGTACCAGTAATCTTGCGGAATTTGGTAAAATCTATAAGCCCTTGGGTCTATCTATTTCCTACGTTTTCCGTTTTTGGTATAATACTTTTTCTTCAAACAAATGATCAATTAAGTATTGATATTGAAAACGAGAAAAATGAAACGGAAGAGCTAAATTTTCAGATTGATATACTCTATCAAAAATTAGAAGTAATTGATTCTCAACTAAAGATCGTGAAAGGCGATTCTAATATGAAAAAACTCTTAATAAGCAAAAAAAAGTTAAACAACCAGATCAAATGATTAAAAGCTAGTCTAGAAACTTATTATTAAAAAGTTAAAGGCATCTACATACAGTAGGTGTTTTTTTATTGAACAAAATCCAAACACTTGCAAAAACTGCTTTTATGTGTTATAGTGCTTGAGCTGGTTAAAAACCGCAAATTTATATTTTTTTATTTTTTATACTCATATTACCATGGTTAATAAAAAACAAGATTCTAAGGTTGAAAAACTTCTAAAAAAGTGAGAAAGATGGGGGAAAGAATTATTTAATCTAGCCAAAACCTGGGCTAAAGAGACTCCTCAAAATCTTAGAAATGCCGGCAAGGAACTACAAAACGTTGCAGCTGAACAAAAAGAGAATTTCAGACAACACAAATCAGAGAATTTCCGAGAAAGAGAAGTACAAATCAAAAAAGAGCTTGAAACAATCAAAGGTATTAAGCTAAACATCTGAAAAGTTATAACTATTATCACAAAACAAGAAGTGAAAAATGGCAACTGAAACAAACTCAGAGAAGTACTAGGCAAGCACGATCTTTGGTTTTTTATAGAGGAAGATCTCTCAATACAAGAATTCAAAAAAATGGTTCTTATATTAGAAATATTCTATGATGAAGACACATTGATAGAAAAATTGTGAGTAAGCGCCGATGCCTTGAGATTCATATTGAATGAAACTGCATGATTCAACAAAGCAAAAAGCAAGAAACTTGTAGACCTGTACATCGAAACAATACGACAAAAAACAAATGTGGTAATAAGAAAAGCAAGAAATTAGGGAATAAAAAAATAAAGACATCTACATACAGTAGGTGTTTTTTTATTGAACAAATTAATTCTAGAAAATTTGACAAGAGTGAAAAAATTTAACAGATATATTATATATGATTTCAAATATGAAAACAATTTTAGTAACTGGATGCTCTGGTTTTATTGGTTCTAATTTCTTAAATAAGTACGTTGCAAAATATCCAGATATCGAGTGGATAAACTTAGACAAAATGACATATGCAGCTAATTCTGAGAATTTGGAAATCAACAATGAATCAAACTATACATTTGTAAAAGGTGACATCTGCGATGAAGAACTTGTTTCAGGCTTGTTTGAAAAACACAAATTTGACGGAGTTATACACTTTGCTGCAGAGAGTCATGTAGATCTTAGCATAAAAGATCCCGCACTATTTGTAAAAGTAAATGTACTTGGTACAGAAAACTTACTGAGACAAGCAAATAAATATGGAGTTAAGCGTTTCCACCATGTTTCAACTGATGAAGTCTACGGAGAGCTAGATGAAACTGGATACTTTACTGAAAATACAAATATACAACCCAACAGCCCCTACTCTGCATCGAAGGCAAGTTCTGACTTAATGGTAAGAGCCTACATCGAAACCTTTGGACTAGACGCCACAATTAGCAGGTGTTCTAATAATTATGGACCAAACCAAGATGGAACAAAATTAATCCCAAAATTCATCAATCTTCTATTACAAGATAAAAAAGTGCCTCTATATAAAGATGGTAAAAATATACGAGATTGGTTGTATGTAGAGGATCATTGCGATGCAATATGGCAAATATTCACAAAAGCTAAAAAAGGTGCTGTATACAACATCGGAGGAAATGAGGAGAAAAGTAATATGGAAATTACAAAAACCTTACTAAATGCAACAGGAAGAAATGAAAGCTATATAGAATTCGTTGCCGATAGGCCAGGCCATGATTTCAGATATGCTATAGATGCTAGTAAAATCAAAAATGATTTGGGATGGGAGCCAAAATACGACTTTGAAACTGGAATAGAAAAGACAATAGAATTTTACAAAAATAAAGCTAAATAATTACATGCCTTTTATAAAAACTAAAATTAAAGACCTGGTAATATTCGAACCAAAAGTGTTTGGAGATGATCGTGGATATTTCTTTGAGAGCTACAACAAAAAACTGTTTAATGATAACGGTATAGACGCAGATTTTATACAAGATAATCAATCGTTTTCTAGTTATGGAACTGTCAGAGGATTGCATTTTCAGAAAGGTGAATTTGCCCAGGCAAAGCTGGTTCGTGCAGTCAAAGGAATTGTTCTAGATGTAGCTGTGGATCTGCGTAAAGACTCTGAAACATTTGGTCAATACGTTGCAGTGGAGTTATCAGAGGACAACCAACGACAGCTATTTGTGCCACGTGGATTTGCCCATGGATTTGCAGTGCTTAGCGATACAGCAATTTTTGCATATAAGTGCGACAACCTGTACAACAAAGAATCTGAAGGATCAATTGCATACAACGACAAAGATCTCAATATTGACTGGAGGATAAAAGAGGGTGAAGAAATAGTTAGCCAAAAAGATGCCGAGGCCCCAGAGCTGAAAAACATGGATTACAAATTCTAATTAAAAAATAATAATATGCAAATAATAATAGTAACAGGTGCAAATGGACAACTTGGTCAGGAGCTTCAATCATTGGCAAAAGAATATGCAAATTACAAATTTGTCTGGACTGACAAGGATGAAATGGATATAACAAACATAGATTCTGTTAAAAATGTCTTTGAAGAAAACAGACCAACGCTCTGTATCAACTGTGCAGCCTACACAGCAGTTGACAAAGCAGAGGATGATGGCAAAGAACTTTGCAAAAAAATCAATGTAGATGGAGTTAAAAATCTCGCAAAAACCTGTAAAGAATACAATGCAAAAATGATACATATATCTACTGACTTTGTATTCGACGGTAAAAAGAACACACCATACGCAGAAGATGACACAACAAATCCTATCAGTGTATACGGTGAAACAAAACGGGAGAGCGAACAAGTTTGTTTACAAGAAAACAAGGAAAGTATAATAATTCGTACATCATGGTTGTATTCTGAATTTGGTGCAAACTTTGTAAAAACAATGCTAAAGCTAACCAAAGAAAAGCAAAGATTAAATATAATCGCAGACCAGATTGGGACGCCAACATATGCAAGAGACTTGGCAAAGGCTATATTGGATATAGTAGCAAAGGATTGGAGCGGTAAAAAAGGAATATATCATTATTCCAACGAAGGGACTGCAAGCTGGTACGACTTTACACAAACAATAAAAGAATATTCGCAAAATGATTGTGATATAAAACCTATCCCAACAGAGCAATATCCAACACCAGCAGAGCGACCAAAATACAGCGTCATGGACAAAACAAAAATAAAAGAAACTTTTGATATCTCAATTCCATACTGGAGAGATAGTGTAAAAAAATGTATAGAAAAACTTAATAAATAAAATGTTAAAACAAAAAATAGCTATACTTCATTTTGCCCTTACAAAAGATGTAAAAGGTGGTGGGGAAATCATAAATTTTATGTTGCGTGATCATTACAATGCTGATTTTTTTACGATTAGTTATGACCCAAGGGGGTGGAAACAGGAGCTAGCGGGATACGATTCTTTTGTTAGAAAGCTGCATCAAAAACAGTTTAAATATTTTATAAAAGAGTCAAAAATACCGGTATGGAGAAAATTCAAAAGAATACTTGCATGTAAATTTGTAAAAATTTTTAATAAAGAATTGGTAAATAAATTGAATCAATATGATACAGTTATCTTTAGTGATGACATACCATTTTTACCAAGAATTATTAAGAGTCCAAAAAAGATTTTATACAGACACACCAACCCAATATTTCTAAAAAGCCAGAGAGATCAGTATACAAAAAAAATGAATAATTTCCAGAAAATAATTTACGACATAATTGCAAATCTGGAAACAAGAAGATACAAAAAAGACCTTTTAAAATATGACACAATAATTTCCAACTCAAAATATAGCAAAAAGATATTAGAAAATGAACTGAATATAAACTCTGAGGTTGTTTTCCCAGCGGTTGATACAAAAGGTTATAAATATATATCACAGCAAAATTATTTTATTACACATAGCAGGCTAGAAGAAGCTAAGGGTATAAAAACTATTATAAAAGCATTTTATGATTTACCAAGCAAAAAATTAATAGTAGCACACACAGGCTCGTTAAAAAACTGGCTGATTGAACAATCAAATGTAACAGATGCAAGTAGTGAAAAGGTAAAAACATTTGAATCCATTGTAAAAAAACTGTTAAATATGGCAAACGGCAAAAATGTATTATATATAGGATCAGCAAGTAGTAAGCTATTGAATAAGTTGGTTGGTAATTGTATAGCAGGTATAGTAATAGCCAAAAACGAAGCAGCTGGAATGACACAATGTGAGATGATGGCAGCTGGCAAACCAGTCATTGGTCTGAATGAAGGCGGAGTTGCAGAAACTGTCATAGATAACAAAACAGGTTTTTTGATAGAAAATCAAAATGAAACTAAACTAATACAATCTATACAAAAAATGTCAAAAGAGATCGCCCTAAGTATGAAAAACGATTGTGAACAACAAGTAGAACAATTCGGCACAGAACAATTCTTTGAAAAAATGGATCACTTTGTAAAATCAGAATAATCTTTTACTGGTAAATCTAGCCCACTTGTATTTGGTTTTATATAAGTTTCCTTATAAGCAATTTCCTTATTTTGTGATTGATTATACTTACCAGTTTTCAGTGTAACTTCAGGAGAAGAATCATCAGAATTGGCAACAGATAGATATGAATAATTACCAAGTTTCATCCAAAGGCCGGAATTAAAATATTTCATCTCGGGATTAATATATGGCAAGTGCATGTGCCCTGTAAATAGATATTCATCATTATTATAAAATTCATTCTTGTAATCTAAAAACTTCATATTAGCTTTGTAGTTCTCATCGTTTGTCTTATCGGCAAGATAATTAAGAGGAGTGTTGAGCAAGCCAAAACGACCAGACCCCTTCTCCACGCCAGATCCATTGCTTTTCTCATATTGCTTTACTTGTTCTCTAATATTAGAATATCTCTCTATAAACCAACCCTTCATCCTACCAGAAACACTTGGAAGCTGTAAAATCTTATGGCCATGTGTAAATAATAAAGAAGCTTTACCAGACATCAGCTTTAGAGTCTCAACCTGAGCAACTGAAAACTCAGCTGCAAATTTACGGAAAGACTCTTCCTCTTTTTGGTTTTTAAAAACTTCATGATTCCCAAATACATAGTAAGTTGTTTTTTCTTTCAAGATTTCTGACAACTCAGCCCATTTTGAGTTTCTTATTTGCTCTGTACTTGTGTTATGAGTGTTAAATATATCACCGTTCAACACAACCTCATCATGATTTGCAATCGCACCCTTCAACCTGCCTAGTTTTTTTCTAGTAGCTTCAGTCTCATTCATTTTCCCTCCCCTAGTACCAATATGGAGATCGCTTACTACTAGAATCTTCCCGTTTTTGACCACATCCGCCTTGTGATCAATTTCTAACCTGTCCTCTCCTACAACACGAAGTCCTAACATGAAACTATTATATTTACAGTTAATAGTGTAGCACATAAACCAGGAACTTGCAAACACACTCTTGCCTTATTAGCTAA
>JAOZKL010000009.1 GCA_029935375.1 Patescibacteria group bacterium
GAAGATAAAACAGTGATAAAATATCCCTCTCTTTTGATTTCAGTTTTGATAATATCTTCTCTATATTTTCCTTAGTAGGTTTATCAAAATCTATATTGAAACCCATCTCAAGATTGTCCATGTTGGAAGTAAAATTTTTTGATTTTTTTCTGATATAATTAACAGCTTCATTGTGAGCGATGCGATATATCCAACTAGATAATTTTAATTTTTGGTTATACCCAGCCAAGTTAATATAAACTTTTACAAATGTCTGACTAAGTACATCCTCTGCATCCTGTTGATGAAAGTTTAACATACGCAAAAGATAGGCAAAAATTCGCCTTTGGTATTTTAATAAGATCTGTTCAAACTTGGACTTATCACCGTCCAAAATCTGCTTGATAATATCCTGATCAGTCATTGTGTATATTTTATATTTACATCAAAACATGTGTTTTGTAAAGAGGGGCTTTTACACCCCTCAATATAAATACCTACCTTCTGTTGAACTGCCCGCCTTTTTTAACAGGGGCTTTCAATCCCAAGTCTTCACGGATCTGCTTGGCTTCTTCAAGATTTTCTACACCCTCAGCTCTCAGATTATGAGCCTGAACTAGCTTGTCAAATTTGTCCTGAGAGTCAATGGCTTCTAGTAACTCTTCACCTCTTGGAGACTCTGACACAGCATCTTGCCATGCTTGATAATCTGCATTATCCATAGCTGTCATAATATCTTCGTTTTGTAGTTTCATATCATCTCTATCCATTCGCTCAGGTCTCTGCTCCAAACCTAAGTCTTCACGGATCTGATTTGCAGTTTCTACATTACCATCTTTGATAGCTTTGTGCATATCAACCAGTTTGTCAAAGTCAGATTCATTCTCTATTGCAGAAAAATGAGACTCTGCTGGAGTACCTTCAATAGCTTGTTTGAAAGCTGAATAATCCTCATCAATAATTGATTGGAATATATCAGAATCTTTTATCTTCTGGTTCATCTGTTGACCACGATCCCCTCGTCTGTTAAAAGTGCTTTTTATGGAATCTTGAACATCTTCTGAGCTTGCATAAGCTGCAACACCACCAAGTAGAGCCGCACCAGTAAGTGCTAACATACCACCAGTTAAAAATGATTTAACCTTTGTTTTGTTTATTTCTTTAGTCATAATATTGTATAATAATTTAATTTTTGAAAACTTGTTAAAATGCACTGTCTTAACTCGTCCTCATAAAGTATTACACCAAAAACCAAAAAAGGTTACAATACCGTCGCTTGTTTTTTGTCATGCCCGCGAAGACGGGTATCCACGGCTTGCAAATCTAATTGAGATGGTGAAATAAATTCGGCAAACAAAACAATGGTGAGACAGTCTCACCTCTACGAGCTCCAAAGATGTTGTCATCCCGCACTTGATGCGGGATCCAGTGTTTTGTCAAAAAAAACAATCACTGCTCACATTTTCGTAAGAGCAAAAACTGTAATTGCCAAGTGCTGGAAGGGCAATTTTGTAATTAAAGAAAGTAAATGTAAAATTGGGCAGTACTGAGAGGATAACTGTCTGAGCGTAGGCAAGTTTTATCCTCTCTTGGTCTTTTGGTTCGTTTTGCGCCAAGGTAAAATGAACGTAATAAATGAGTTAAAAAAAATATCTCAAAGAACATGGCGAGACAGGCTCGCCTCTACGGAAGATAATGGTTTTTCTGGATCCCGCATCAAGTGCGGGATGACAGAACGGAATACAGAAGTTAATATTTTTTTGCGTGGATACCCGCCTGCGCGGGCATGACAAGAAATAAACATTACTAACAATAACCAGCAAAGAGGGGGTCGATATTAAAACTATTCCACAAACAATAACACCAGCTACTTTTGAGATTTTTTGATTATTCTTTCGAACTTAGAGATCTCTGCGCCCAATCCACCGAAAATGCCAGTTATTAAAATAGGTAAAAGAAAAGCTATCTTTGGCAATCCCATGCCTACCATACCTGCCAGTATAAAGACGATGAATAATAACATAAATAAAAATGTGGTAATTTTGTTGACTATGCTGTTATAAAAAAAGAAGTATATTAGCGCAATCGATAGTGAGATGAGAATAGATATGATGGGTGTAGTCTGAAGCAATATGCCCGCTACTATATACGCAACTGTTGCAAATGTAGCAAGGGATCCAAGAATATATTTGTATGTTGATATTCTTTTCAGAGCGCTATCAATTTTGTCATCTATTTTACTAGTCATAATTATATATCTATATAGATTTTTTTAAGATTTCGTCAAGTGCCTGTATGCGTCCACCACATATGACATATTCTAGGTTGTAAATTTGATATTAAAAAACTATTATTGATTTTATTTGTTCTATTAAGAGGAGATAATAATACAGATCAACAATAACCAGCAAACAAAGGATCGATACAAGAGCCTTCTCCATTGTTTCTTATTTCTCTCTGCTCCAAATCAAACTGTAATAAATCAAACATTTTTGTGTTTTTATCAAAAAGTAAAATTAACACATCTTGCTGATTCTGCACCATAGAAAATGTAACTATTACATTATCTGGATTTTTACCATCAGCTGTTTTTTTAGCTTCCAAAAGATCTTCAACCCCTAATTCTAGCTGACTAGTTTTGGCATCTACATACCACAACTCACACTTTTCAGTCTTTTTTATACAGCCTTGAGATAGGTAATAATTACTCCCATTATGAATTTTTGTTTCCAATGCTGTGTATGTACTAAAATAATTTCTATCTGGATACACACTTTCTGTAAGGACTTGTTTGTATGGCATTAGTTCAAACTCAACAACCGTAGATGGGTATATAAAAGCATAATTGGAGTTCTTGTTTTTATCCAACTGTTGAGCGATTTTTGGACTTATCCCCAGCTTATCCACAGCTATAGATGGAACCTGAATTATCTGGATCGCTTCTATCTCTTGATTTGGGCAATCTTTTGCAATCCACCATCCATCTGATTGGCTGTTAAACCAAGGTTTTAGATTATCTGGATCTTTTTTGGTCAACTCCAAAACACATGTTTTGCCATAAATATCTTTTATTGATATTGTTGGATCTTCTTTGATTATTTCTTTATTTTCAGACACTCCAGCTACATCCTCACTGCCAATTTGTATATCATCTAATAAATTTTCTGGCAGACTACCCTTCAGCCCAGACTCCGCTACTATACTTGTTCTAAAGTTCAATATATTATAATTCCACATCACAGCCAAAGTAACAATTGCAGTTGTTAATACTACAAAAACAGTTGGTATTAATGATAGTTTTTGTCTGTTTTTGTAATACAATCCACCCTCCTTTTGCCTAGAAGGTTTTTTTCGTGAGATCTTGTTGATAGGTAGTTTATAATAATTGGCCATCAATATAGACAAATAAATACATAAAAAGAGATTTGTCAACTCTTTACATTTTTACACTTTTGTGTAAATTATATAACAATATGTTAGACAAAAAACAGAAAAACTTCTTAATAGGTATTGCACATGATGCAATTCTCCACAAGTTATCCACAGGCTCAAAACTTGTATTAAATGAGGATAAAATAGATGATAATCTCAAAAAAACCAGTGGAGTTTTTATATCAATCTATACCAATGGGGAGCTAAAATCTTCGATTGGAAATATAGAATATCCAGATAAATTATATAAAACAGTTATTGAGACATCTGTCGTAGCAGCTTTTGAAAACGGTTATACAGTATCCAAAGAAAACTTTAATAAAATAAAGATAAAAATATCTATACCAGACAAGCTAGAAAAAATAGATATTAAAAACGACAGCCAATTATATATAAAAATGCAAGAAAATATTGACGGCATTATGATAGATCATAATGGAAGCAAAACCTCTTTCTTACCGGGTGATTGGAGCAAAACAAAGTCTAACGATGTTTTTTTGTCAGAACTGTGTATAAAAGCTGGCTTAAAAGCAGAAGAGTGGAAAGTAGAAGGTTTTGGATTGTTTACATATACAGTAGAAGAGTTTGAGGGGTAAGTTATGCAAGAGGTCTATTAAAAAAAAGCTCTTGACAAAAATAATAATATTGGGTATATATTCATTATAGTTTTTTAAACTATTAAAATTTTTAATAATAACACAATTATATGTCAAATCAAGATGGAACAGGACCAAACGGAAAAGGTCCAATGACAGGTAGAAAACTAGGAAAGTGCAATACTACTAGTGACGACAAGAAAGAAGCAAACAACAGTCCAGAGATGGGTCGTTGTGGAAAAGAACGTGGAACTGGTACAGGGCAAAGCCGAGAAATGGGGAGAGGAAATGGTCGCAACAGAGAAAGAAATTCTAGATAATATGCCAAGACCAAGGTGTAAAAGAAGGATTGCAAAAGACCCTAAGGTTTTGTTTTATAAGCCTCAGGGAGTTCCTTTGTGTGATCTAGTTACAATAGAACTGCAAAAGGATGAGTGGGAATCTTTGAGATTGAAAAACATAAAAGAGCTTAACCAAACAGAGGCAGCAGAAAAAATGGGAATCTCCCAAAGCACATTTCAGAGAATTTATCAATCTGCACAGATAAAAATATCAACTGCGATAGTTGAAGGCAATGCAATCAAAATTATAAAGTAAATATGACCGATTTAAAATCAAGAATAAAACATTTTCATATATCATTTTTTTCAATAATTCTAGGACTAACTGGTTTTACAATAGCTCTAGAAAAAGTATTAGACTTAATCAAGTTTGAACAATTCGACAGCTCAATTATAGTTACAGTTAGCCTGTTCTTTACACTATCTGTTTTTATAATTATCAGTATTTTATACCTTGCAAAGATTGTAATGTTTCCAGATGAGGTAAAAAAAGAGTTTGCAGATCCTATAAAAATTAATTTCTTCCCTGCTTTTTCTATCAGTCTATTACTTCTAAGCGTTGCTTTTTTGTCATTCAATATAGCAGCTTCTTATTACCTCTGGATTGCTGGGACTGTGCTGCATAGTATCTTTACATTAAAAGTTATATCCACATGGATGCACGGCAAACAGTTTGAGATCAAACATCTTAACCCTGCCTGGCTCATACCTGCAGTAGGAAACATTATAGTGCCAGTAGCTGGTATACAACATGCAAATATTGAAATCTTATGGGCATTTTTTGCAATTGGACTAATATTTTGGCTGATATTGCTGGTAGTGTTTTTCAACAGAATTATTTTTTATAATCCATTACCACAAAAATTACTACCTACATTGTTCATCCTAATAGCTCCACCAGCAGTTGGCAGTATAGCCATAACAAAATTAAGTGGAGAGCTTACAGACCTGTCTAGAATATTATATTATTTTGCCGTTTTTATACTTGCTTTACTTCTGTTTCAGATTAAATTGTTTTCCAAAATAAAATTTTATCTTTCCTGGTGGGCATATACATTCCCTATTTCAACCATGGCAATTGCATCGGTTTTAATGTTTCATAATACAAATTTAGATGTGTTTAAATATTTTTCTTACGGATTGTTAGCTGCTCTTGTTCTTATCCTATCAGTGCTTTTTGTAAAAACAATAAAAGCAGTGACCAAAAAAGACCTTTGTATTGCAGAGTAAATTATTGACAAATAACAAATATACATTTACTGTTGGCATAATAATATGTCAAAATCACTGCCGGTAAAAGGAGAAAAACACTGGAGGTCAAAACTGGATGGGTGGCTGCTACAACTTGGACCAGCTGACAGCGGAGGTGGTTTTTATAATGGCAATACAGCATCTAGGCCGACTGGGTTAACTGCAGAGGATAGTGGGAAAATTTATATTGATACAGAAACAAACAATCTCTTACAATGGGATGGCACAGCTTGGCAAGTTATGATAGAAGGGTATAAAGAGACTGGGCTAAACTTTGTGTCTTGCACTTCTAATCGGCTCATACTAATGGCAGAATGTGATGGAATGTATGTGTTTAATAATGACGAAGCGAGCCAAACTATTACATTCACACTACAATATGCGCAAGCTGGATACAATGTAACTATCATCAACAATGCAAAACAAACAATACGCATAAAAACACTTTTTGCTGGAGACGAGATATATACAAAAAGGGTTAGAAACGGAGCTGGATATACAGAGATTTCTCAGAGCTCCAAAGGCGCTATTATAAACCTATACTGCACAGCAGATCAAAAATGGATTGCGAGTGACAACGAATACGATGAAATAAAAAAGATCACCGCAGCAGATGCTGAGGCTAGTGATTATTTTGGTATCTCATCTGCAATATCCTCAGATGGATCAACGGTTGTAGTTGGTGCTTACCAAGAAGACTCTGGAAGCTCTGACGGTGGAGCTGGATATATTTATTCCAAATCTTCTGATTGGGGAGAGGTAAAAAAATTAATAGCTAGTGATATACAAGCTTTTGACTATTTTGGATATTCTGTATCAATCTCTGAAAACGGAAATCTTGTAGCAATTGGAGCTTATTTTGAAGACACAGGAGGATCCGTCGCTGGGTCTGTATATATCTTTGGTAAGGATGAGGGAGGTGTGGATAATTGGGGGGAGATTAAGAAAATTCAATCAGGAGATATACAAGCAGGTGACCAATTTGGTTATCGTGTAACGGTTTCAGAAGATGGACAATATATTATAGTTGGTGCAAATTCTGAAGACACTACAGAATCAAACGCAGGTTCTGTATATGTTTTTGGTAAGGATGAGGGAGGTGTGGATAATTGGGGGGAGATGAAAAAGATACAAGCAAGCGATCCACAAGTAAATGGATATTTTGGCTCTTCTCTGTCTATTTCTGCGGATAATAACAAGTTAATTGCTGGGGCATATGGAGCAGATTCTGGAAGTGTAGTTGGCGGAGCTGTTTATATTTTTGGTAAAGATGAGGGGGGTATAAACAACTGGGGGGAAATCAAAAAAATAGTTTCTACTGATATCCAAGCTGATGATCGTTTTGGGTTTAGCTTATCAATCTCAGGCAATGGAGATATTATTGCTGCTGGATCTTATACAGAAGATACCGGCAATTCTGATGCCGGAGCTGTGTATGTTTTTGGTAAGGATGAAGGAGGTGTGGACAATTGGGGGCAAGTGAAAAAGATTCAGGCTGAAGAAACAGAAATAGAAGCCTATTTTGGTCGTTCACTATCGCTATCCAAAAATGGTAATATATTAATTGTTGGTTCACATTTTAAAGATGAAGAATATAGCGACTCTGGGGTTGCTTATATTTTTGAAAGTGGAAGAGGTGGGATAAATAACTGGGAGCAGATAAAAAAGATACAAACTACAGATGCAAGTGGCTCAGATTATTTTGGCAGATCTGTATCACTAACCTACGATGGCAATACTGCATTAGTTGGGGCAGATAGTGACGACACAACAGCAACAGACACTGGATCTGTATATTTGTTTGAGAGATAAAAAAACAAGCTAATAAAAATTTTGAAGAATTGTGAAAATAATTTTATTCGTTCACCCTACTGCGGTATTCTCCAGACTCTGGATTGATGGATACAATATCCCCAGTTTTGATAAAAGGAGGCACCATAATCTTTGCGCCCGTTTCTAGAGTAACTTCTTTCTTTACATTTGTAGAAGTATTTCCTTTTACGACCTCTTCTGCTTGCACAACTTTTAGCCCTACACTCGCACCCATATTTATATCCAACGGCTGCCCGTCGTGTATGTACAGATAATAACTATTACCATCCTTAAGAAACTTTGCAGATTCCCCCGCTACATCTGTTGGCACTTCATACTGCTCGTAAGTTTTGTCATCCATGAAAAATAAAGTATCATTTTCTCGGTACAAAAACTGCATATCAGCCCCGGTTACTTCCATTTGTTCTATTTTTTCGTTGGATTTGTATGTGTGATCAATCACCTTACCAGACTCTGGATTGCGAACTTTTACCTTCATCAACGCTGAACCTTTACCAGGATTGTAAAAATCTGTATCAATAATCGCCCAGACACTTCCTTGATATTCTATAAAATCTCCTTTTTTTAATTTTACTGCTTCTACTGATGGCATATTGATTTTGTTTACTTGATATTAATCAATTTCATTTTTTCTATTCCGTCAAGTCCAAGCAAGACCATTGCTAATCTCTCCACTCCAATTGCTATCCCACTACAAACTGGCAAACCCTTCTCCAATGATTTTAGAAAAGAAGTATCTGTAGGATATTGATTCATTTGGCTTTGCTTCCTTTGTTCTTGATCATGTTCAAATCTTATTTTTTGCTCCTGCACATTTGCAAGTTCACTATAACAATTGCCAAGCTCAACACCACCTATATAAAACTCAAACCGTTGTGAGGTTTTCCCATCTTTGTTCATTTTGGCTAACGATGCAAACTCTTTTGGGTAATCATATAATAATGTTGGGTAGCCATCTATACCAAGTTTTTTTTCCACTTCGTTTGTATACATTTGGCTAAAGACCTCTTCGTAGTCAAAGCCTTCAACTTGATAACCTTTTAGTTTTGCAGCTTCCAAAAATTTGCTGTGATCAAAAAGTGTTTCTTCGTTTATATTTGCATATTTTCCAAAAGCCTCAGCAACTGTAATCTTGTCCCATTTATCAAATTTGATAACACTACCTTTGTAGATTATACCGACATTATCACTGTCCAAAAATTGTAACATTTTTAATAACTCATCTGCCAATCCCATATAATCTGTGCCAACTTTGTAAAATTCCAACATATTAAATTCTATAGAATGTAGGCTACCTTGCAGCTCATAATTACGGAAAGACTTGCCAAGATAATAACAATCTCCAACACCCTCTACCAACAATCTTTTGATAAAGAGCTCTGGAGAAGGGGTCAGAAATAATTTTTGGTTCTCTGACTTGTAAACAAAGTCTGTTGCAAAAACTTCTATACTAGACTCTGGTATTAGTGCGGGGGAAAGCACAGGAACCTCTACATCCAAATAACCACGGCTGTCTAAAAATTGTTTTATAGACCTAGTAAAATTTAAGTACTTTTTGTAGTTTTCCAAATTCTCTATTGTTGTTTTTATTTGCATAATACCGTTATTATTTTTTGATTCTTTGCCCATACATTTTTATTTCTTTGTTGTTAAAGTCTGAAAATTGGTCAAGGTTGTGTTCCCAAAAATTGGTAGGAACTGGTATTTTGCCAGAGCCTCCCGGAGCATCAATAACATGCAATGGGTATGCCAGACCAGAAATTTCTTTTCGTAATTGTGTCATTATTTCTACCTCTCGCTCTATTGGGATTATCCAATGTTCCACACCTTTTACAAAATCACAACGATGGATATAGTATGGTTTCACCCCAAGCTGTGTAAGTTTTGTAAAT
Organism: Patescibacteria group bacterium; assembly: GCA_029935375.1. Lineage (GTDB taxonomy): Bacteria > Patescibacteriota > JACMRA01 > JACMRA01 > JACMRA01 > JAOZKL01. The sequence continues at coordinate 9,325 of JAOZKL010000009.1, forward strand.
AGATTTGCAAGGGTTGGGACATCATCATTTACACCTTTCAAAAACACACTTTGCGAAATTAAGATAGCCCCAGCACCTCTTAATTGTTGTATTATTTTTGTAGTTTTTTCTCCAAGCTCATCAATATGATTTGTGTGTAAACTGATATAAACAGGTTTTGTTTTTCCTATGCTCTTGATAGCTTCTAGTATGTTGTCATCAAAAAGATCTGGTGCAGTAACAGGCACTCGTGTATGGATCCTGATAATTTTGATATGTTCTATTTCAGCAAATTTATACATCGCCTCTATTAGCTCTAAAGGCTTTGTTAGCGGGTCTCCACCAGAAAATATAACTTCATCAATGTTGGAATGCGACCGAATATAGTCTACCATTTTATCTACATCAATAGCGTTTTCTTTTTGACTGACTACTCTTCGTCTTGTGCAAAACCTGCAATAGGCTGCACAGTTTTTTGTAAACAAAATTAATACCCTGTTGGAGTATTTGTGTATAAGATTTTTTACCGGTTCATAGCTCGTTTCTGCAAAGGGATTTATCTCATTGGTTTTTCCAGTTTGATTTTCTTGTTCACAATACTGAAATTGTTTTTTGACAGCATTTGACTTTTTCATTAGATCATGCAAATAACTGTTTGTCTTTTTGGCTAGCATATTTTTACAATCTCTTAAAAAGAGCGAAATGTCAATTGTAAAACTTTATGAGCTGTCGCCAATCTAAACAAGCCTTAATTCTTTTTTGAAATACCAAAGAATCTGTTAAAGAATATATTTAGTTTTTGAATAACTGTTTTTCGTTTTTTTGTTCTTTCGCCTCCCGGAGAAAATCGGGATATTGGTGGCAAAATTTTTGCAATAGCAGTTCCTGTTGTTGCGACAGCGCCATCACGGAAAGAATTTTTTACAAAACTATATGTTTGGTCGTGGTTGAGGTCCTCATCCTCTATTATTTTTTCTAACTCTTCTATCTTCTTTTTTTCTACGAATTGTATCCAGTCATCGTCCACAACAGATGACACCTCTAGTGATTGTATAAACTGTTCGATAAGGTCTTTTTTGTTTCGAAGTTCAATGCTAGAGTCTATCGCCCTATTAATATCAGTTAATATATTTTTGTCTTTTGTGTTATCTGTATGGTACTGTTTGATGAGGGTTATTATATAATCAATGTTGATTTCTATTTGTTTGATAAGCTCCATTTCAAAAACAAGATCATCGTTTATGTTTTCTCTCTCTGCGTTTTCATTTTTTCTAAATTCATTATATAGGTCAAGATATATACCGTGATAGTCCTGAATATCTCTTGCAGTTAGGATTTGGTTGTCTGCAAACTCATCGAATGTAGTTAAAACATTGTGCCCTCGCAAGAACCTGCCATATAGTTCGACAAACTTTTTTTGGTCTAATTCTCCGACGATTCTCTCTCCTGGGTTGAAGGTTTTTAACAGTTCTTCAGCCACTTGCTTGTAGCCTGTTATCTTTTCACCCCCTTCTTCATATCCGTTGTAATATTCATCAAATGTTTTTAGCAATACGATACCGCTGGCTTCTTTGTCTCCAAAAAGTGCAATTGCCTCGTTAGTTCTTTTTTCTAGGTTGCGAAAACAAACAATATTTCCATGTGTTTTGATACTGTTAAGAATGCGATTTGTTCTAGAAAACGCTTGAATAAGACCGTGTGATCTCAGGCTTTTATCAACCCAGAGCGTGTTCAGAGTTTTGGCGTCAAAACCTGTCAAAAACATATCAACAACAATTAGGATATCTAATTCTCTGTTTTTTACCCTCTCGCTGACATCCTTGTAATAGTTCTGAAACTTGTCCGAAGAAGTGTCATAAGAAGTGCCAAACTCTTTGTTGTAGTTTTTTATAGAATCTTCCAAAAAATCTCTTGAATTTTTATCCAAGCCGCTGGTGTCTTCTGGATTTTCATCTGATGGTTCTCCGTCTTCTGTTTCTATATGTTCTTCGTTAGTTCTATAGCTAAAGATAGTTGCAACTTTTAGTTTTTGGTCACTTGGCAAGTCTTTTAATTGTTTTTGAAACTCTCTATAATACAGCTTTGCCATATTGATAGATGACACAGTAAAGATAGAGTTAAAGCCAGAAAGTCTTATTTTGCTTGCAATTTTGTCAACTTTTTGTTTTTCTTTTGCTGTGACAACAGCCTCTATGTTGCTTGTGACGCTGTGAATGTATGTGCTGTTTCTTCTTGTTTTGTCGTTAAAGTGCTTGCGGATATATCCAACGATATTGCTGATTCTCTCTGGGTCGGCGAGGGCTTCTTTTCTGTCTATGTTGCTGATTTCTTTGTCATCTATATCTTCTGCTTTTTTGATGGTAGAGATATAATCGACCTTGAATTTCAATACATTTCTGTCGGAAATAGCATCAACAATTGTGTATGTATGTAGTTTTTCGCCAAAGGCCTGTTCGGTTGTTTTTATGTCTGATTGCTTGTTGTTTGTTATTTGTTGAAGGTTTTTGTAGTCTATGCTGTTGCCAGAGCTTGCGTTTTTTGCAAAGATAGGAGTGCCAGTAAAACCAAAGAGGTGATAGTTTTTGAATGATTTTGTGATTGCTTTGTGCATATCACCAAATTGGCTACGGTGGCATTCGTCAAAAATAAGAACAATCTGCCCATCAAAAATGGCGTGCCCTTTGTTTTTCTTTATAAACTTGTCCAGCTTCTGAATGGTTGTAACTATTATACTGGCATTTGGATCTTCTAGTTGTTTTTGCAGTTTTGCGGTGCTGGTGTTGCTGTTGGCAGAGCCTTTTTCAAACTTGTCATACTCTTTCATGGTCTGATAATCCAGATCTTTTCTGTCGACTACAAACAAGACTTTTTTGACATAGTCCAATTTGCTGGCAATTTGTGCAGTTTTGAAACTGGTCAATGTTTTGCCTGACCCTGTTGTGTGCCATATATACCCGCCGGCATCGATAGTTCCCAGTTTTTTGACATTTGTGCTTGTCTCGATTTTGTTTAGTATTTTTTCGGTTGCGACTATCTGATACGGTCTCATCACCAAAAGATCTTTTTCTACTGTAAAGACACAATATTTTGTTATGATATTCAGCAGGGAGTGCTTTGCAAAAAATGTCTTTGCAAAATCTATCAGATCCATTATAGGTTTGTTGTTGTGGTCTGCCCACCAGCTGGTAAACTCGAAACTGTTGCTTGGCTTCTTTCTGCTTGATTTCTTTTTGTTTATTTGTGCTTTTACATGAGCAGAACGAGTTGTGTTGCTGTAATATTTTGTATGTGTTCCGTTGGAGATAACGAACAGTTGCGCGTATTCGAATAGTCCAGAATCTGCCCAAAAACTCTCTCTTTGGTATCTATTGATCTGGTTAAATGCCTCTTGTATGTTGATACCTCTTCTTTTTAGCTCGATATGAACCAAGGGCAACCCATTTACCAAAATCGTTACATCGTACCTGTTGGACCTTTGTCCTGTGTCTGTGGCGTACTGGTTGATGACCTGCAAAGTGTTGTTGTGAATGTTGTCTTTGTCTATCAGTCTAATGTTTTTGTATGTGCCGTTGTCTTGTTCCAAGTTCTTGACATAATCTTCTTGGATTGTTCTTGTTTTTTCTTCTATGCTTTGGGTTGGGTTGGCTAGCTCTTGGTCAAAAAATCTCTCCCACTCTACATTGCTAAACTGATAATTGTTTATCTTGCTCAGCTGTTCTCTCAGGTTTGATTTTAGTGCGGTTTGGTCGTGTATTGTGATGTATTGGTATGCCTGAGATTGCAATTGTGCGATAAACTCTTTTTCTAGGGCGTCCTCGCTCTGATAATGTTCTGCCCGTTCTGTAGAAGGGCAAAACTGCGCCACAACTGTGCTTTTTGGGTTTTGTGCGACTATGTTGATATCTTTGACTTTTGTCATAATTATTTTTGTAATTCTTGGAATGCAAGAAGCTTGCCTCTGTAGTACTCGTACTGCTGTCGACGAGCTGATATTTCTGCAGGGAGACCGATGGAAATGTCGTTCACAAGAGCGTCGAATTTGTCCAAAATGTCAACGATTTCCTGCTGGACTGGGAGGGGCGGGATAGGGATTTTGAATTTTTTGAGATTTTTTAGTGACACATCGAGAACTTTAATGCCTGTTGCTACCTTTCTTTTATGAGTTTCAAACTCACTAGCATAATTAATGTAGAAAGAAAGAAATTTTGGATTTTGTTTATGTTTTAGAATCGCAGTGTGCCCTCCTGTCACAATTTCATTATCTCCTAAGTAAGCAACAGACTTACAAAGATCTTCAATATTTTCACTAGTTTTTGCTATTATAATATCTCCTGTTTGCACTTTTTTTAGTTTTGATGCTAATTCTTCTGCAACAAAAGATATGGTTTTAGTAGTATGAATTCCATAATGCGTATAAATTTGACCATAATGTATACAACTTACTCCAGTATCTCTAAAGTCAGCCTTTGGCAGTCCACTACCTCCAACAATTTCTGCAACTTCATCCAAACTCCTCCACTCCGCATCATCTCCAAAAGTCAGTAACTCATCACGATAATACTGATACTGCTTTTTCCTCGCTTCTAACTCTGCTTCTAACTCTGCTTCTAACTCTGCTTCTAATTGTGTGAATTTGTCCAAAATGTCAACGATCTCTTGCTGGACTGGGAGGGGCGGGATAGGGATTTGATATTCATCTCTAATAACTGAGGGGTGAGCCTTTTTCGTATAATCAAAGAATTTTGAAGACCATGCGTCAAGTAATGCAAAATATAAATATTTTATATTTAACACATTCTTATTTTCTACTCTCAGCCACCCAGACACATTTGTCACTGAATATTTATGAGCTGGACGATAGAAAAACTTTCCACCTCCATCAATTGACCATGTTATCATTTCTTCTTCAAACATATATTCACTATATCTACCAAATTCTCCTCTACCTGCTGCAGAAGAAGAGTAAACAGGATAATTTCCAGGATTACTAGCAAGATCTGTTTTTGAAATCACATTACCACGCCCCAGCTTGATAATTCCCTCATCTTCAATTTCGCCTAACTTCTTAAACTCCACCCCATTTGGGCAAAGCTCTACAATTAGTTGTTCTATTTTTGGTTGGTTGTTGGTCATAATTATTTGTTTTTGTTTTCTAATCCTGCCACAATCTGATCAATCGATGTTCTTAGTTCGCTTTGCCTCGTTACAATCTGCTCGATCTTTTGGTTTAACTCTTCTATGACAATGACTTCTCTGGTGTCCTCTGCCTCTACATAGCTAGAAACTGCGATGTTGTAGTCGTTCTCGGCAATTTCCCTATTGTCAACCAATCTTGCAAAATACTCACTATCTTCACGAGCAATAAACGCATCTAAAATCTTTTTGCGATTCTCCTCGCTGAGTTTGTTTTTGTTTCCTGTTCTTACTAGCTCTGCGGAGGCGTCTATAAATAGGGTTTTGTTGTCAGATTTGCTTTTTTTGAGGACGATTATGCAGGTTGCAATGGTTGTACCAAAAAACAGGTCAGGAGGCAGCTGTATAACAGCATCTACATAATTGTTGTCAATCAAGTATTTGCGGATTTTTGCTTCTGCACCACCACGATACAAAACACCAGGAAACTCTACAATGGCAGCTGTTCCGCTGGTAGCCAACCAGGACAACATATGCATGGTAAATGCTAGGTCAGCTTTGCTTTTTGGGGCTAGTACACCAGCAGGAGAAAAACGAGGGTCGTTGATCAGTATTGGGTTGGCATCTCCATCCCATTTTATAGCATATGGTGGGTTAGAGACGATAGCGTCGAACGGTTCGTCATCCCAGTGCTTTGGTTCTGTTAGGGTGTTGCCGTATGCAATGTCAAATTTTTCGTAATTGATGTCATGCAAGAACATGTTGATACGACAGAGGTTGTAGGTTGTTAGGTTGATTTCTTGCCCATAAAATCCGTGGACATTTTGCCGACCAAGTACCTTGGCAAATTTCAACAGTAGGGAGCCAGAGCCACAACAGGGGTCGTATACTTTGTTTACTTCTGTTTTGCCGACGGTGGTTATTTCTGCCAAAAGCTCACCAACTTCTTGAGGAGTGTAGAACTCTCCTCCTGATTTGCCTGCGTTGCTGGCATACATAGCCATGAGGTATTCGTAGGCATCTCCAAAGGCATCTATGGTATTGTCTGTAAAGTTGCCAAGTTTGAGATTGGCTATAGATTCTAGCAGTTTTACCAGTTGTTTGTTTCGTTGTTCAACAGTTCTTCCTAGCTTGTTGGAGTTTACATCGATATCATCGAATAGTCCACTGAGATCATCTTCACTTTCGGTTCCTTTGGCAGAGCTTTCAATATCTTTGAAAACACTTGCAAGGGTTTCATTCAGATTAGTGTTGTTTCCAGAGTTTTTAGTGACATTTGCAAACAGCTGGCTGGGTAATATATAAAAACCTTTTTCTTTGACGGTGTCAACCCTTCCTATTTCTGCTTTTTCATCAGAAAATTTTGTATAATCAAAGCTTTGGTCTAGCTCGTTGTTGTTGATGTATTTGGTTAGGTTTTCACTGATAAACCGGTAAAAAAGCATTCCTAGTACATACTGTTTAAAATCCCAGCCATCCACACTTCCTCGTAGGTCGTTAGCGATTTGCCATATTGCTCTGTGTAGTTCTGCTCTCTCTTGTTCTTTGGTTGCCATATATTATAGTTTTGTAAATTAAGACTTGACTTGCAAACAGTTAATGATAAATCAATTTTCGTCAACCTGGTCTTTACCAAGCACAAAAAAATAACCCCCACAAATATTGTTGTGAGGGCTTGCGAGAATTATAGAGTTTCTTCCATCTCTTTAAAAGTTAAAGGATAAAACTTTAATCTTAGCCGAATTCATTCATAATAATCAAATATTAAAGGATAAAGCCTTGTAATTGATTAAAGTCCATACATCTTCTTAAATTATTAAGAAATAAAAAGAACTTTTATAGATTAGATAATTTTTATAATTTTGTCAACTACTATTTCCACCTCCACTGTCGCTTTGTCTCCACATACCAATTTGGCATTGTGTAGTATACATCATTTATAAAAGTAGTAAACTTTAGGATACTGTTACCAAGCTCATAAACATTGTTAGAATAGTTATATTCGTTCTTGGCTCTAAACAAATTGACAGACACATACTGCTCTGAGAAAAACTCAACCAAATTGTTATAAGACTCCTCATCTGTCATATCTGACATAGAGTATTCCAGCAGGTTTTGTTCTACCTTATAATCCTTTCCTATCCTATCGTTTGTTACCCTTGTATTGTTATAAATCTTACTAATATCTTGCCCCTTGGAGCTAAACATTGGGTACAAATCCCTGTTTAGAAGAGTTACTGGCAATACTGCGATATGATAAGTCTGCTCGTTCAGTGCTATTATATCATAAGTAATATTTACAGGCACTCCTATTGTATCACGAAAATACATACCTAATTTACTAGCAATCTGCTTTGACTCTGGATATGCAAATATTGTAATGCCCTTACCGGCTGCGCTAAGCTCACGAAAACTTTGACCCGCAAGAGAAACATCTTTCATATTGTTTCGCTCATCATACATAACAGTATAGTTGGAGTCCAAGAGACTATCAGGATTGGTACAGTTGGGAGAATAACTGTGGTTTAGCTGTATTGGCACAACTTTTTTGTCCTGTGGAATACTGTCCAAATATGGAGACAAATCTGTCGGGTTAAAATTGAGAAGATGGCATGTAATATAATTACGAAGGGATTGGTTAACCAAGTACCCAGTAGAACCAGGGCTAATATTGTAATATGCGTTATAGAATGTATTGGTAGGAGAGATGAATTGATTTAGCTTTGTTTTGTCTTTTAGATCCTCTGGAGACAAGTTTAGGTTACTACCAAGAAATCTAGTATACAGATCTACTTTTCCGTCCCTTGCATCTGTTTCTAGGTCCTCCCTGTCTTTGTAGTCTGGATTATACAAAGTGTCATCATATCGTTTGATAATATATTTGTCTATCTTGATATCTTCAGAATAGTTTTTTTCTGGATTACGAGAGAGTACAACTATACGGTAACTGTCACCATTATCATCAGAGATTGGATTGTCTACCAAATCTTTTTTTTCTGTATCTGGGTTATCTACCTTACCACCATCTTCTGTACTAAAAGTAAAAAATCCAGATGTAACAATTGGTCGGCGGGATTTCGCGCTAAGCTGCATCGAACTTGTATCCTGTGAAGAATAGTAAGTCTTGGAAATTGGTCTGAAATTGGCCAAATACATCAACTGAGGGCTACCAGTATTGGCAGTGAGTGTAAACTCATTTGTTGAAACTTTTTTGTAAACAAGGGTGCGGAACAAATTGCGAAATTCTACATTTGCGCTGTCTTCTTTGTATCTTTCAAAACTATACCTAATATCATCTACTGTGATGGGACTACCATTTGACCACTTGATATCTTCTCTCAGTGTAAATTTTAACTCTTTATATCTATTAACTGGGTTGGGATCGTTTAGATCTGTCCATTCTGGGGATTTGGATAATAAGATTGGTTTTATAGTCGGCTGAGCTTTGGAACTGTTTAGAAAATTAGGATACTCAACCTCATAAAGCGGGAAATAAATAAGATCTATAACTTTCTTCTCTGCTTCGTTATTTGTCCTGTCTAACACAGGGTTAAAAACCTTCATCTCTCCACCAACTACAGCCTCACGGATAATACCACCCTCTGCACCTACTGGCACGGTTGTAATTGTGTATACACCATAAACAAGAAAGCTAAACGAGCTTATCATAAAAACCATACTGATAAGAAAAATAGCTTTTACAGCATAAGTTGCTTTTACCAAAGAATTAAAAACTGTCTTGGGTGTTTTGAAGTTTTCCCAATCGATTGGCCACAGCTCCTTGATTATTTTTCTCCGCTCAAAACGATCTTTAGCATGCTTCATTGCTAAATTTTCTATATCGAAGTTGTGGTATTTTGACATAATAAACAAAAATTAAACCTAGTTTAGTTTAGACTAGATGTTTATATCTAATTTGTCAAGCAGAATTAAACTTTTTTGAGTGAGTTGTTTAATAATTAGTTTCTTTTATCTGAAAATGAGATTGTGGGTGCAAACAAGCTGGACATTCCTCTGGAGCAGATTTTCCCTGATGGAGATAACCACAGTTATTGCACTTCCATGTCTCTATTTGATCTTTTATAAAAACCTTACCATCGTTTAGATTGTTATAAAGTTTTTTGTATCTTTGCTCGTGGGCTTTCTCCACAGTTGCAATCATATTAAATGCCTTGGCTATATCAGCAAAGCCCTCCTCTTTTGCAATTTTTGCAAATTCTGGATACAGCTCTGACCATTCCTCGTTTTCACCCATTGCGGCAGCTTCTAAGTTTTCCAAAGTTGTACCAATTTTCCCAGCTGGGTATATAGCTGTTATCTCTACAGGGCGACCTTCTAAAAACTTGAAAAACATTTTGGCATGTTCTTTTTCGTTCAATGCAGTTTCAGAAAAGATATTAGAGATCTGGACTAAACCATCTTTCTTGGCTTGCTTAGCAAAATAGTCATACCTCATCCTAGCTTGGGACTCCCCGGCAAATGATTTGAGTAAGTTTTTTTCTGTTTGAGTACCTTCTAATTTTGTCATAATATATTAGAAAATGCAAAATAAACTTGTTTTTGTCAACTTATTCTTTGTTGATTTTAGTAGTTTTTCAAAGAACATGGTGAGACAGGCTCGCCTCTACGAAGGGTATCACCCCACACTTTTTCCTTGTCATCCCGCACTGGATGCGGGATCCAGTGTTCTCTGTTTTGTTCAAAAAAAAGCAAACAAAGCAAATAGCTCACTTCAACTCTACCACTTTTCCTGGATTCCGTGTCAAGCACGGAATGACAGAACGGATGGGGGATGACACAGTGGAAAGTGCGGGATGACACAAGTTCAAAGTGTGTGAGACGACAGAAAAATAGATTATAAATAGTAAAGCTGTTTAAAAAAACTAGAATAATCTACGGTAAATACTGGAATGGATTTTGTCGGATTCCATTTAACCAAACTTCAAAATGAAGATGATTACCAGTAGAAAAACCTGTACTACCCATAAGACCAAGTTGTTGACCCTGCCTTACATAGTCGCCAGTTTTGACAGATATTGTGCTCATATGCCCATAAACTGTAGTATAGCCCTCCTCATGCTCCACTACGACTACATTGCCATAACCATCAAAACACTTTGATCCAAGACATGCCCCACCGTTTCCATACCTCGCCATAACAACTCTCCCACTGTGTACAGAAGAAAGAACCGTTCCGTAATTATTAGCTATATCTACCCCCGGATGGAAATTGTTGGTATAAACATAAGAGAATGGGGTAACACCATAACCTTGGCTACAGTGCCCTTTTGTTGGCCAGATAAACCCTGCATCAATCTTAAGACTGTTAGAAAAAGTACAATTGTTACTAATGGATCTGTTTGCAAGAGCTCGTTTTCTGATGTTTTCTGCCTCTAATCTCTTCAGCCTGTCAGACTCATTTTTATTGTATTTTACAATTACATCATAATTATCTAGTGGAATCAGAAGTAGTGAGCCAGCTTTTACAGTATCGTTTACAGAATTTAATATATCTGGATTTTCACTTACAATTCTCTCTGTGGTTGTATGATATATACGAGTTAAGTCCTTTACAGAAACATCTTTAGCTGCACTGTATATATAACCATCAGCCCATGGAAGATAAATATTTTGACCTTCTATAATATCACCATCTTGGTCAAACTCTATACTGTTGTTAAAAGTAACAGTGTCTTGCTCTAGTCCATACAGCATTGAGATAGACTCTATTGTGTCACCATCTTCTGTAACATGTTTTACTATTGTTTGTATTACAGTTTTTGCCTCTGTCTCTAGTGGATTAACTGCAAAGATACTATTGCTGGATGCGCCTGTTTCTAGATTTACCTTTGTTTCATCTACAAAACTCTCTGCCTGAACAGTGTTTTGCAAGATTGAATTAGTCTCAGAACTTGTAGTAAATACACTTGCAAACGCAAGAAAACCAAGAGAAGCTATTATGATTATAGATAAATAGATTTTTTTGATAATTCTGAGAAATACTGAAAACAAAGATTCTGCTTTTTTGATTATTGCTCTTGTCTCTAGCCTAACTTCTAGCCACCAGAGATGCCTTGCCTGCTCGTTACTAATCGTTTTTATAAAGTTGGAAAAAGCAGTTTTGGTCCTTTTGTATCTACTTGGTAACGCCTGAACCTGATCATAACCAGAAACCATTGCAAGGTAAGACTGATATATTGTACTGTTGATTATCTTGCTAACTATAGATAACAAACAAACTATGAAGTAACGACTACTCATTATAAATTTTACCAAGCTTTCTTTGGAAGACACTATTACTTGTGTTAGCCCTACATGAGTTGGTACCAGATCTGAAAAAACTGCAGAATTAGCCGATTGCCTAGACCCTTGGACTAATACAAAATTGGGATGACCAGTATTGATAAATGCCTGAATACCATCAGAAGCTTTTAGATGAACATCATGCAACTTTTTCACGGTTTCAGTTTTTCTTATATTAACTTTTGGGTTGTCCATAAAACGTATTACTGATATACCTATTGTAGTATAATTATTAGGTTTTGTCAAATATTAC
>JAOZKL010000098.1 GCA_029935375.1 Patescibacteria group bacterium
ACCAAAATATATCTAAGTTTTTTTGCACTATAAACACTACTAACCATTTGAAATCTACTATTTATAGTTAAAATTGGAATACTTAAAACTTTTTTTTGCCTGTCCAAGTCTAGCTTTAAAAAACTTTTAGAAAAAGAAAAATCCATCATAATATTATATCCATTAGAAAACAGATTAAAATTTTGATTTTCAATAAGCAAATTTGCAGTAGTTTTTTTATAAACATCCTTAGTCGTTCCTATCAATCTAGATAAGAAATTACGAGAGCGCTTTGATAGTATAGAAATTTTTCTTAGCCTCCTCTTCAACACTCTTTTACTAAAAAAAGCCCCGCATGAAATAGATACAATTTGTGTTATATTCTGTGGTTTATTCATAGCATACTCCAACGCAACCATGCCCCCAAATCCATGTCCAAATATTGTCAGATTCTCATCTCTAAGTAATTTAATAAAACTTGAATAACCTTTAGAAAATATCATATTATCAGCAAGATTAGACTGCATTTCCAACTTATTGGTCACAAATTTATCCACTTTAACTAAGAGGTTTTCCATTGTTAGCTCTACCTTGTCATTGGTATAATGACCGGGGATACTAATCGTAAACATATCCAACAACTCCCTATTGGAAATAGTCATGTTAAGAGAGAAAATTTTACGTATATGAGACAACCATAGACTTTTACTAGAGCCAAGATCATGAATAAATAATATCATAATATATAATCTAATATCCTATTTATCAACTTTTGTCAATCTTCATCTCATTTAAAATATTCTCCACTGTTTTATATTGAGTGTCAGATAATACGAAAGGAAGGTTATCTACAACTTCTTTTAAGTAAACACCATCAAAATCTATTGGAAGAGCTTTCTCATCCTTCAAATATGAATCAGCTTGTTTTACAACCATCAAATGTAAAAATAGTCTAAATTTGTTATAATCCTGAAGAGTGCTATTGTAGGCAGTCGTAGATATTGGAAAGTGTATATTGTGTAAATTTATTACATCCTGTAACGATTTGTGATTTGACGGAACAAGGCCTTTCAAATTTAATATAAAATCTTCATATTTAAGGCGTCGAAAAATTGACTTTAAATATTGACTACTCAAGCTTTTCTGTTGTGAATAGTAAGTATCTATATGTTTAGAGATTTTTGCAGACCCAATGATGAAATTATCAGTTAAATAACCTTTTAATAAAGCAAATTTTTCAATATTCCAAAAATTATTACGATAATCTAATAAAAACTGATACTCCTTGCCAACCTTAAGCACCTTAGAAATAAAGGCAGAAGTTGCAAACAAATAGGCATTGGTAATAGACTCATCCTCTTTAGATCTAAATTTTAATATATAATATGAACGACTTCCCCTACGAAAAGCGATGTCTAGTAGATCAGCATTTACAATATATCTAGTTTTATAGCAATCTCTCTTAAACTTACTTAGAGGAATGATATTGTAATAACCAATGGGTATTGATGTTACTAACTTATAGAGAGAATCGATACCAACATCAAATAGTCGCTTTATCTGAGCAGGTGTACATCTTTTAGCCAAATCTGTTGTCACAAATTTTATACTAACTAGCTTTTATTTGCTATAACTCGATCAATATCTATAACTACAGATCTTTCCATTCCACTAGATCCCGTATCTGATGTAGGGCGAATTATAAGCCTCCTGTTGTTTCTTTCCCCTACACTAGTCGTCTCCATTCCCTTCACCTCTGATAACATTCTATGGATAATTTTCCTTTCATAGCTAGATAGCCCATTTACGATTACTGTCTCACCATTTATTAAAATATTTTGTTTTGCAATAGTTGGAATTTCTTCATTGATAAAATCCTCTCGAGTTTTTCTTTGAGAATTAACATCTAGTAAAAAATGAGTTCTATCTTCTGGATATTTCTTATGTACCAACACCCTCAATACATGTTGAAATGCATTTAATAGTTCGTTTTTTCGTTCTGTTAAGATTTCAGATTCTTCTGTTTTTATATTCACTCTCCACTGATCACCCTCACTAGTATACTCGAGCTCAGACTTCGAAACCACTGGGTT
>JAOZKL010000044.1 GCA_029935375.1 Patescibacteria group bacterium
TTGATTTGGAAAGATATAAAGAAAATAGAAAAACAACTGGATGTCTTCCAGAAGAGCGAGAGGCTTTGGATTGGTTTCTAAAAGATGGGTTTGTAGATACATTCCGTCATTTCCACCCTGATGACAGGAGGTATACTTTTTGGGATCAAAAAACAAGAGCAAGAGATAGGAATGTTGGCTGGAGGATTGATTTCTTCTTAGTTGATCAAAATATTCTTGATAAAGTTGTATCTGCAAATATTCATAGTCAAATAATGGGATCTGACCATTGTCCTATTTCAATAGAGTTGGATGTTTAGTTTTTATAGGTTTTTAGTAGACAAAAAAACACCCACTAGATTAATATCTAATGGGGTATTTGGTTAAGTCAATATTTTTTCAATTCAACATTGATAAACATTTAAACATATTTTTACGAGCATTTGGTCAACTTGCATAAACATATTTATATTTTATTGGAGTTTGTTTATCACAACCAGAATTTACATTTGGCGTGGTATTTGAACATCCATGTTGTAGGCGGATTTTGTATCACAGACTTTCTATATCTGTTGGATACAAATCATCTACATGTTCTTTTTTTGTCATATATTTATTATTTAATGTTACTGTGATTGATTTTATACCTTCTTCGACAGATAGGAAATGAATTCTGTTTCCACGATCATTATTTCACACGTTTCAAAGATTATTTGTAGTTGTGTTTTTTCTTCCGAAATCAGTTTCTGACATTGCAATGCAGGCTAAAATCTCAATTTTTATTCAATTTTCTTTTGCTATTTTTTGCCAGGTATTGTAGTTGTGTCATTTAAATTCGATTAATTCTTTGGTTCTAGGATATAGTCATGCACTATCAAATTGATCTGACCACTTATCTATATTATTATTTTTTATAACACTCTGTTCAGAATTGTTATTTTTTGCAAATGTAGATATATCAGCTTTACTAAAAAGTATTATTATCACCAATCACAACAAAATTCAAGTTAAGAATTTCATCATTTTAATATATATTTTAAAAAGTAAAATTATCACTAAGAATACAAAGCGATGTGTTACATATATCATATGTTACAGTAGTTGTCAAATTGTGACAGTTAGATACTTCTTGACGATATGTCATAAATGTGGTATAGTGGGACAATCATAATTTAATTAATGATGTTTTACATTTGGCAGTTATATGTTTGTCCGTTACATTTCTTGGTATAGATCAGTTTGCAAATTTTTGATAGTTTATAAGCTGATCTGTATCAAAGAGATAGTTTCGCGACATTTCTCTGGGATTTGATTTCACTTAACTGATTCAGTACATTGTTACTCGATTAGTTTTCTGATTTTAAAAATCCTGTTCCAAAAGTTAATGCTTTTTAAGTTGGACTATATCCAACCGGACAAAGATATTAGATTCTAAATCAAATCCTGATTTAGTTTACCTATGTTTTTTATACAAAAATGTATGAGTACTAATCAGGTACTCTTAGATATTTACCAAAATTTCTAGGGGTTATGGTATACCATAGCTTTTAGTGTTTAACCTTATCGTAAAATGGAAAATAATGAAAATAATAATTTATCACCAGAGATTTTAGCGTTTCTTGAAAAATATAAAGATAATCAAGGCGTTGAAGAAGATTCTTATGATCTTGAAGAAGAAGATGGTGTTGTATGAGATTCTTATCAAGAAGATCAATATGATGATACACCACAAGATAATCCTCCAAAAAATAAAAAAAGCATATTAAACAGATTTAAATATTTAATATTTGGATTGTTTACAACTTTGATTATTTGAGGTGGTTATGTTCTTTTTCAATCAGGTCTTTTCTCACAGCAACCTTTGAGTTATATGTATTCTCCTTGAGATGTAATGAGAACCTCTGATTTTGTTTCACAACAAAAATGATACAAAATTTGGATAAATAGGTGTTTTAGAACTTCTGTTTCTGATACATCTAAAGGATTGAAACTAAACTTGGGAAAAGGTGAGAACTCTTGTTCTTTACCAAACACCAAGTTTAACACTGTTATAATTAGAGATTTACTTTGATTATGCAGTGATCCAAAATGAGATTGATCAGACATATCAGCTTATTGTAATTCCAAAAGTTTTACATTGGCAGAGGTCTGAAAAATTGTAGATAAGCGATCTGTTGACTCTTGTTTTCGCCTAAACCGTGGAAACCGAACAATAGAACAAGCGGCTTGTTACGATTACTCCCAATCTGATTTTTTAGCTTCTACTGTAGAATGAGTTGATGCTAACAAAGTCTTTGAAATTAAAAACATAGATATGGATGAAAATTCATTTTCTATAAAATTAAAACTACGAGAACCTGAAGTTGTTTCTAATGATCTAGATGGAGGGTTCTTTAGTGGCCTTTTATCTTTTAATCAGAAGAAATAATGAAAACATTAAAATATATTCTAATTATATTTTTATTTCCAGTGATTTTATCTTCAGTTATTGCGTCTTGCCCTATTTTGGATAAGCCAGAAACTGATACAAAGCTTTGTCAAAACCATGTTTATTTTGATTCTATTCGTACTTTGGATTCTACAACTGGTTGAACAAAAGTTCGATTTAGTGTAGAAAACATTTGCGGAATGAATTGAGAAATTGATATGCGATTGAAATCTGATACAATGTCTACTGGTTTTTGGGCTAGGGATATTGGAAAAGGTACTTGAGTTATTTCTGATCCAGTTTTGTTTGCCGATCCAGACCGAGGTGTATTCGCCAGGGTTTCGGAAAAAGCAACTCAACTAGAGATTGTAATGCAAGTTGATAATGAAGAGTTTAGTTGAACTTTGTATAAAAGGTTTTGACATCGATTTCTTTGAGATGGGCTATCATCTGACGAAAGTGAGGTTTATACCTACTTTTATATTAGAGATAATTTAACCAAAGGTCTTTATCCATCTGATGAAGAATTCGCTTTTTTAAAGTATTTTTTACTAGAAAAAGAAAACTACAAAACCTTTTGCAAGTTAGAATATTCTCGCAAATATCAAAAAAATATGTATAACTGTCGATAAAATATTGAGTAATATAATATGATATAACCCTTTTCCTTCTGGAATTGAGTTTTTTTATTGGATTTGCTCTTCTGAGATGATTGTAAGATTATTTTGAATATCGCACTCCTTTGCTAGATAACCAGAACAAGATAACTATTGACAGAATTCATTTTTTTTGCTTGTCTTTAATATGGTTATAATCGTTGATTTTGGTTCGCAGACTTGTCATCTTATTGGCAAGCGTTTGCGTTATATGGGGATAAAATACAAGATAATAGATCCTTGTGATATCTCCGCTTTTCTAGACAAAAACACCGTTGCAGGGATAATTCTGTCCGGGGGTCCAGATTCTGTTTATGCTGATGGTTCTGTTCAGATCGATAAAAAAGTTTTTTCTTTAGGGGTCCCAATATTTGGAATCTGTTATGGTTGGCAGATTATTGCGGACTATCTTGGCGGTGAAGTTGTCTCTGGCCAAAAAGAGTATGGTCCTGCAAATATTAATATAGTTGAGGAGGGTGTTATTACCAAAAACATTACAGACAATAGTAAAGTTTGGATGTCTCATGGGGATTCTGTCGTAAAGTTGCCGAGTGGTTTCGAGGTCGTTGGTTCTACTGATGATCTGGAATATGCATTTGTGGCAAATTATGATACACAAATTTTTGGCACTCAGTTTCATCCTGAGGTTGATCATACTGAATGTGGTAATGATATTATACTGAATTTCGTTAGGGATGTTTGTGGCTTGCAGGTTTCAGAATACAAAATAGATACAGGTGAGATAATAAGCAATATAAAAGACCATGTTTCTGATGATCATGTTATTTGCGCTGTTTCAGGAGGTGTCGATTCTTCAGTGGTTGCTGCTCTGGTTGGAAAAGCTATCGGTAAGCAACTACACCTTGTCTATGTAGAAAGTGGGTTGATGAGAAAAGGCACCGCAGAGAGGGTCCGTCAAACTTTTGGTGAATTGCTTGGCTTTGATGCCACAATTGTTGATGCTCGTGATGAGTTTTTGGCTAAACTAGAAGGAGTTAATGATCCAGAGCAAAAGAGAAAAATTATAGGAAATCTTTATATAGATATATTCGATAGAGAATCTGCGAAACTGGTGGTCTCTGACAAAATTAATGTCAAATACCTCGCCCAGGGCACAATCTATTCTGATGTGATTGAGTCTAAGGGTACAAAACATTCCAGCAAAATCAAGTCTCATCACAATGTTGGTGGATTGCCAGATGATATGAAGTTAGAACTGTTAGAGCCTCTTCGTCAGTTTTACAAAGATGAGGTCAGACAAATCGGTCGTAGTATCGGACTGGGTAAGGATGTGGTCGATCAGCAAGTGTTTCCTGGTCCTGGGCATGCTATTCGTATAATGGGAAGCTTGACAGCAGATAGGTTGAAGATGCAAGAACAGGCTGATGACATAGTGGTAGAGGTTATGCAAGCAGCTGGACTGTATGATGATGCCTACATGTGTTACAGTATAATGACAGGGTCCTTTAGCACAGCAGTAAAGGGGGATGCAAGGCAGTATCTGGAAGTTTGTGCAGTCAGAATAATCGAATCTAGTAATGTGATGACAGCACGCTGGTCGCAGGTTCCATACGATGTTTTGGACAAGATTGCAACCAAAATAGTCAATCAAGTACCGGGAATATCTAGGGTTGTGTATGATATTACTAACAAGCCACCATCGACGATGGAGTGGGAGTAAAATATGATTTATAATAAAATAATAATATGATAGAAAATAAAAAATTAAAAGATTTGGTTGAACTTCATGTTCATCTTGGCTCTGCAACAACAGCTCATCTATTGTGGGAGATGGCATATCAACAAGGTATCAGATTGGAAGAGAAGGATTATTGGAAATTCGTTAGTTCAATCGAGGTTGACGGCGATGTATCCTTTGATGAATATCTAAAGAATTTTGATCTTACTGAGATGATACAATCAACTCCTCAGGCAGTCGAAAGGTCTGTTTACGATGCAGTCTCTCTGTCTTACAGAAAATCTGATATCAATCTTTTGGAAATAAGATTCAACCCAATGAAGAGAAACAGAGAGGGTTTGTATGATTTGGATAGGATAATATTTGCAGCTATTGTTGGCATGAAAAAGGCTATGATGGAATACCCTATCAAGGTTGGCTTGATAATTACAACTGATCGCGGGTTTAGCAAATCGCAGACTGATGTGTTAGTCGATAAGGCTATAAAGTTTCGCGATGAAGGTGTAGTAGGCATTGATTTGTCTGGCCCACAGAGAGACGGTTTCAGTATTGAACATCTGCAAGGGGCTTATAAAAAAGCGAGGGAAGCTGGGTTAGGTACAACAATTCATACTGGAGAGCAAACTTCATCTGATGAGATGATGCAAGCCCTGAAACTACTCAAGCCTGACCGTATTGGACATGGTATCAAGGCAGCTTATTCTGAAGATTTGATAAAAGAGCTGCAAGAGCAGGGTACAATATTGGAGATCTGTCCAACATCCAATGTTGTTACTGGTGTTGTAAAAGGATGGGATGAAATAGGTAGTATTATCCGTAAATTCAAGGAGAGTGGAATCAATTTTACAATCAACTCTGACGGTCCTGTATTCTTGAAAACTAATGTTCGTAAAGAGTATCAAAAGCTGATTGAATTGGGAGTCTTAACGAGCCAAGAGGCGATAGATATCAATGAATTGGCTAGAAAATCTACATTTATAAAATAATAATAAACTAATATATACATATGACTGACAAAATAACTATTGAAGACAGCGTAACATTTGAAGATGTTTTATTGTTACCGAATTATACTGATTTTATGAGAGAAGACACTGATACATCTGTTGAGTTGCACAGTAATATAAGGCTAAAAACTCCAATAATATCATCTCCAATGGATACAGTAACAGAGTTGGAGACTGCAATTTGTATGGCTGAAAATGGAGGGTTGGGTATACTGCACCGTAGTATGTCCGTTGCTGATCAGTCCAAAATGGTAAAAGATGTGAAATCTGCAGTTGTTTATAATCTGGAGAAATCTGCAGTTAGCACAGATGGATCTCTTTTAGTTGGGGCGGCTGTTGGGATTGGGGCAGACTTTGAAGAGAGGGTCAAAGCTCTGGCAGGCTCTGGTGTTGATTTGCTGTTGGTGGACTCCGCTCACGGACATTCCAAAATAATAATGGATTGTGTGAAAAATATCAAAAAATGGTATCCAAATATGCCTGTTATGGCTGGTAATATCACAACCGAAGAGGCTGCAAATGATCTGATTGATGCGGGTGCTGATATCCTTAGAGTTGGTATGGGCCCTGGTAGTATTTGCACTACCCGTATTGTTACTGGCATGGGTGTTCCACAACTGACAGCTGTAGGAAATGTTGCTAGGGCTGCTCATCCTCGTGGTGCGAAGGTTATAGCAGATGGAGGGGTAAAGCAAATTGGAGATATTGCAAAAGCTATTGGTTTTGGTGCTCATGCGGTTATGTTAGGCTCTATGTTGGCTGGTTTTGATCAGTCTCCTGGGGATAAAATAGAGATTGATGGCAAAATTTGCAAGTCTTATCGTGGGATGGGTTCGATCTCTGCAATGCAAAAAGGAGGGGCTGCACGATATGGGCAGAAAGAAACAAAGGCAAACAAACTTGTTGCAG
Organism: Patescibacteria group bacterium; assembly: GCA_029935375.1. Taxonomy (GTDB): domain Bacteria; phylum Patescibacteriota; class JACMRA01; order JACMRA01; family JACMRA01; genus JAOZKL01. The sequence continues at coordinate 6,679 of JAOZKL010000044.1, forward strand.
AAGGGGTTGAGGGTGTTGTAAAGTACAAAGGAGATCTCTCAGATTTTTTGTTTCAGATTGATGGAGGTGTTCGCTCTAGCATGTTTTATGTTGGTGGGCAGGACTTGCCAGAGTTTTATGCAAAGGCAAAGTTCGTCAAAGTCACCCCAGCTAGCATCAAGGAGAGTAATCCACACAGCATTACAGTGACTGGGGTTGGCAGTAGTTATCAGGTTAGCTAATAAGGCAAGAGTGTGTTTGCAAGTTCCCGGTTTGTGTGCTATACTGTTAACTGTAAATATAATAGTTTCATGTTAGGACTTCGTGTTGTAGGAGAGGACA
>JAOZKL010000099.1 GCA_029935375.1 Patescibacteria group bacterium
GATAATTTTACTTTGCGTGGATACCCGCCTGCGCGGGCATGACAGAACAACAAAAAAACAACTCATCACTGCTCAATAGATTTTTCTGGATCCCACATCCAGTGCGGGATGACGGGAGGATAGTATGGGATGACAAAATTGAAGCATAGAATAGTAAAGTAAGATATAAAATGACAACGAAGATCTTCTAATCGATAATAAAGCTACTTATCCACAAGTTATCCACAGATTATTAAATAAAAAATAAAAAAGTAGACAATTGACTAAAAGTGTGTTATATTATATATGTTAATTATATGTTTTTTGCTGAACTAGTTAGACATTTTCTATGGGTACTTCTGTTTGGAGGGTTTCTTAGTATCGCTTCAAAACTATGGTCTTGGATAGATGAGCTGTTTGTTATCAACAACATTGGAAAGTGGTTTGGCACTCAAGAGTTTACATTTCTTCGTATTTTTCCACCGGCTGAGATAAAATCATCCATGCCAGAGACTGCAAATTTTTTCTCCACACTTTGTGCACAATACAGCTCTAAAGGACCTAATGATATGTATCTAACTGGGGAATGGCATGATCAATACACTTTTGAAATACATTCTATAGATGGCAAGGTTGGAATGTTTGTAAAGTTGAACAGAAAAGATATTGAGTTCTTCAGAAACGCTCTTGAATCACGTTTTCCTGGAACAAGGATTGTAGAATCCATAGATCCATTTGAAGGCCTACCTGTGGAATGGAAGGGTCAAGCAGGGCCTTATGATAATTTCCTCGCAATGGATTTTGCTACTATCGGAGGTAAGGATTTTGTAGGAGAAGGTCGTCACGATGCTTTTCCAATAAAAACGTGGAAAGAGTTTGAAGATGACATCGACCCAATCCATCAGCTAATATCTGGATTAGAATCTGTAGAAAACGGCACTCATGCTGTTGTACAGTTTGCAATGACCCCTATTGGAGAAGATGATATAGACCAAAAGATAAAATCAAAATGGGGGGAAACATATTCAGAAGCTGAGTCAAAATTTTTGGAAAGTAAAAAAGATGAGATAACCGGAGAAAAAACAGATAAAAAATTAAGTGAAACTGAAAAAGGAACTCTGAAAAATGTAGATAAAAAAATAAGCAGCCATATAATAAAAACAAAGATAAGAGTTGGCGTCTTCTCATCTATTTCTAATATTGGCACAGTTGCTGGTCAGATATCTGGCTACTTTAAACAATACTCTGGAGATCTTGTTAGCTTATATCCACCAAAAGAAGGTAGGGTAAAGGTGAAAGATTCTGGAGAAACTTTTGGATTTTTTGGTCCATGGGTTGGGATAATAAAAAATAAAATATACTGGGAGATCAAGTCAAAATATCAAAAAAAATACATGTATTCAGCTTTAATGAGTAGATCTATGGATATAGGTGCAGAACCTCAGTATTACTCTATAGATGAGATGGCTGGATTGTTTCATTTTCCTATAACTGTTTATAAATCTGGTAAAGGAGTTGGAGAGTACACCAAAAGAATTTCATCTGGATATGGAGACGAGTCTTCTGTAGATACAAAAGCTCTGCCACCGTCTAATTTGCCATTTTAGTTTTTCAAGCAATTTCTTATTTGTTTTTGTTTTAATCTTTTTTTAAAAAGTCTAACTATAATAATAAACTTGTGTATAATATGTTGATTACCCTTTTTGTTATATTACAATAGAGTTTTGCTTGTGTATAGTGTTTGTGTATAAGTTCTGATAAGCTGTTCAAAAGTGTTGTTTGAAATATCCCTTGTGTATAAAAAAGGTTTTTCCACAAGTTTGTTTTGGTTTTCCACAGGAGTTTTCCACAAGTTGTGTATAAAATATTGATTAAGTTGGTTGTAATAATGCTTTTCTTTTTATTGCCCTGTTCACAGTGTAAAGCAGTAAGTAGAAAATTGTATAACAGACCCCTTTCCTAGTTCTATTTCCAACCCATAAATCCTAAAGTTTAACTAAAAAAAACACCTCTTTCAATTCGTTTTACCAGTAAAAGTCATTTCAAAAAGAACATTTTTAGAATA
>JAOZKL010000010.1 GCA_029935375.1 Patescibacteria group bacterium
AACTATTTTTCAACTTAATCAAATCAAGTGTTGCACTTCGGTTGACAATTTAAGTGAGTAAAGTTGACAATTATAATTTTTTGTTTCAGTTTTGTTATATATGTATCTTTTATTTTTAGACACAGAAACTAGTGGTCTTGATCCAGTTTCTGGACAAATCATTGAAGTTGCAGGTGTATTGGCTGATTTCAACCCAGTTGATTTTTCTGTCAAAATTATTGATCAGTTTCAGTCTTTGGTCCAAAATAGATCTAATCTTGATCCAAAGATAACTAGACTAACTGGTATCACAGAAGAAGAGTTGGTGGTTTCTCAGTCAATGGGAAAGGTTCAGCAGCAGTGGCTTGATTGGTTAGAAAAATATGAAGATAAAACGGTCGCTGTAATAGGGCATTCGGTCGCCTTTGATATGAAATTTTTAAATGCTGAGGGTTGGTATGTTCCAAAAGATGCAAAAGAAATAGATACTCTAGCACTTTCTAAAATCTTACTTTCTAATTACTCCGCTCTTAATCTAGAGTACTTGATTGAAAAACTATCTCTCTTGGATTTTCTGAAGCAATCGCTGACAGATTTTGATGAAACACAAAAAGCTCACAGGGCATTATATGATACACAATGTTGTTTATCATTATTCAATATTTTGTTAGATAAATTAAAATTGTATAACTTTTCTACAGAATTTTATACCAAATTAAAGGATACTGTTTTGCCTCTAGATATTACTTTTTTTCCAGGCAAGAAGGGTCTTAATAAGTTTGAGGAGAGAAGTGCAAAAAATACAAAAATTAATTTTATAGGGGAGGTTATTTCTGGTGATTTACAGTCTAGGTTTAATTACAATATCTCTAAAGATGTATCGAAAATGACACAGAATTTACAATCATATTTTGCTATTATAAATAAAGAAAATGCAGTGGTAATTTTATCTATGTATGCAGCTTGTTTTATAAAAGATAAGGATGTTTTGGTTCGTATAAACACATACACTGCAATAGAAAAGGCTGTGTTTGAGCTACTTACAGACTCTTCTAATTTTTCTGATTCTGATCACAAAGCAGAAATAGTTTCTTTGGACAAAAGGTTTGAGGAAATTATTTGGAGGATAGAACCCTTTGCAAACTATGAATTAAACTTTACAAAACTTACAGCTTGGTTACAGCTTTTGATATCCATAGAAGATGAGAAATCCAGTATTGTAAAGCAGTCTAATAAAATTTTATCAGCTACAGAGTTTCTGTTATATTCAACACAAGCTTTTTTGTATATGGGGGAGTATAAATATAAACCATTGCAGATGAATCCAGAAGAAAAAATTGTAGTTTCAAAGTTTACATCTTGGATGAAAGAGGTTGTGGCTTTTTTGGAGATTGCGAATCCGAAGGATTATGATGGAGTTGCAAAAAGTATTTTATTAAAAGTAACTAAGTTTTTTTCAGATTATATTGCAGATGGTATGTCTCCGAATCAATTTTGCACCTTCCGTGTTTATCAAAACTTAGCTAAAATTTTACGTCCAAAACATTTTGATGTAAAAGAGAATTTTTCTAAACTTTCTGATAAATATAAAGAGGTTAATATTTATACATATTTAGCAGAGGATGATTTTGCTCACCTGCTTAAGTTACTTGGAAACGTGGAATTGCCAAATAATATCAAGGTAGAATATCGTGGGAAAGAAGGCTTTGTAGATGATAATTCTAGTAATCTAAACGAGCTGATTGCAGAAAAATCTAAGCTTGCAAAAACCAATCAGAAGCCAGTCTTGTTATTGTTAGGGCAGAATAAAACTCTTCGTCAGATACAGAATATTTGTGTTGAAGATCTTAAAGATAACGAATACCTTGTACTTGGAGAGTCTGGATCTCTTACAAAAGTTGCCTCCAAATTAGTTAGAAATTTTGTTGGAGTAGTTGCTGTAAAAGTTGGCGATTTTGGTTATTTACAACATATTAATAATTTACCAGAATTTACAGAAATTTGGATAGTTAACTTGCCGTATATTAAGCTAGATAATTATTGGTTTAAGATGTGGCCAGGAAAGGCTGGTAGAGTGGCTGGTGAATTGAGAATATTATATACACAGAGTTGGTCTAGGTTGATTCATTCTGTTACTGGCAAACAAGTTAGATTTTCTGGGTAGGTTATTGTCTATTGTCATCCCGCATTTGTTTTTGGTCATCCCGCACTGGATGTGGGATCTAGTGTTCTATTTTGCCCTCTGTTCTGTCATGCCCGCGAAGGCGGGTATCCACGCCCTGTAAATACTACAAATTCTTAAAAACCATGATTTATTTTCTGGATCCCGCATCCAGTGCGGGATGACAGGTGTAGTGCGGGATGACAATGGGGTTGTGCGGGATGACGGGAGAGCTTTGAAGTGCACGGTGATAGTGAGCGTGGTGCAGAATGATAGTTTTGGTATGTGAGGTGACAGCTTTGGTAAAGAATGATTAAATATAAATATCCTTTTTGTTAAATGCTATAGCTCCTATTGTTATCATAACTATAGATGTAAAAATAAGCACTAAAGAGTCAGGTTGATTCAGTACAAAATATTTGTTTATGTGTGGGATATTTAGATAATGAAATGGTGAAATATATTGTAAAAATTCTGGAAAGCCGTCTAATTTACTAAGGCTATCAAAAAACCAAGTGATAACTACAAATCCAACTCCGGCAGATTGTGCAATATTCTTTTTTATAAGAACTCCTAACATTTGACCTAGTGAAAAAGTTGCAATCTCTAGTATTAGTACAACTGCAAAAGCATTGAAAAAATATTTTATAGATATGCTATCTTGAGATGACAGTAGATAAAAACTAAAATATGTAAGAATTCCTATTGCAATCGAACTCACTACAAAATATATTATATTTGATACAAGCTGTGAAATATATATTCCAGTTCTTGATACTTTTTTTGTTGCTAACTGTGTTATAGTTTTGTCGTATATTCTGCCTCCGATAGAATTGACACCCATTATCACAGCTAAGATCCCTGCTGTCATTGCATAGAATGTAAGAAACTCTCCACCTACAAATTTTTCGACCTTAGATAAATAATCCAGATCTGCATTCATAAGACTCATCAAATCTTGCCCAAGACTGGCCATAAACTCTTGGTCTATGGTATCTTGCAGTATGTCAAACATACTTGCCATCATCAGTGCCATTCCAAACCAGATAATGCACCATATTATACAAGATTTGATTTTCTTTTTAACCTCAATTTTTATTATTTGTTGCCAGATCATAGTTGTGTGTTATTATTATTAATTTCATATTCTTTTAGAAAAGTATCTTCTAGATTTGGCTTGTCTATATAAAAACTATAGATCTCTTTGCTTGTAAGATATTTTACCACCCCCTCTGCGTCTTTTGTGTATAATAATATTTCATTACTGTGCTGTTCCCACTTTTCTATTTTCCTGTTTTTTTCCAACTCTTCTACATATACTGAGTTTATTTTTTCTATGCGAAATACTTTTAGAGATTGGTTTAATATGTTTTCTTTTGTATCTTTTATTACAATGTTGCCGTTTTTTATCATTATTATATTATCGCAAATTGTCTGTACCTGACTCAAAACATGTGACGATAATAGTATAGCAGATCCTTTTTCCTTTGCATCGTTTAACAGTTTAAAAAGTTTTTGCTGTATTAATGGGTCCAGTCCAGAACTAGGCTCGTCCAGAATTAGGATTTTTGGCTCATGCATCAATGTGTTTACAATACCAACTTTTTTGCGGTTTCCTAGGCTTAATTCTTCAAACTTTTTATTAATATTTAGGTCCAAATATTTTGATAATTCCATCCATTTAGAGCTACACTCTATCTGTAATAGAGATTGATTGTTTTTGAATATTTGCTTTGCAGTTAGGTTTTTATCAAATGATATTTCACCAGGCAAGAACCCTATTTTTGGCATTACGTTGTATATGTTTTGCACTGTTATATTTGATTCTAATATTTTAATCACTCCGCTATCTGGTGCGATGAAACCTGCAATCATTAACATTGTTGTAGTTTTGCCAGCGCCGTTTGGGCCAATAAAACCTGTTATCTCCCCACTTTTCAGTTCAATATCTATATCAAAAGCTCCTTTGTGTTCGCCAAAGTCTTTTGTTATTGATTCTGTTTTTAATAGAATTGTCATTCCAATAAATATGGGCTACTAATCCAGAAGTGTCAAGTGCTTGACATAATCCAAAAACTCTTACAATCTAGATTTAACTGTATCATATCAACTCCTTTGTTAGTATGATAAACATATAATTAAAATAGGTTTTATACTTGAAAATTTCTTATTCCATATATCACAAGTCTTGACAGATTTGTATAAATATCTTTAAGTAGAATTGTTTAACAGTTCTTTTTATAAAAAACAAGACAGTATGGCAGAAATAGATGTACACGAACATAATATGAATGAGTGGAATCCAGAAGAAGTTCCGCAGTTAACAGTAGATGTTTATCGTAATGACGATGTTATTTTTGTTGTTTCTACAGTTGCTGGTGTCAGTCCAAAAGATTTGGATATTTCAGTAGAGGGTAATACACTCACGATAAAGGGTGTCCGTAAAAAACCATATCGAGAAAAAGGTAATGTAATGTTGTTGGAGGAGTGTTTCTGGGGTGAGTTTTATAGAGAATTAACAATAAATGAAAGTTTAGATGTAGATGGTGTAAAAGCCAGTCTTAATCATGGTATATTAGTTATAGAAGTCCCCCTCTTAAAAGCAAAAACTCAAAGAAAAATTTCTGTAAATATATAGTATTGTTTGTTTGTCATAGACTTTTTTTGATACTTCCTCAAATTATTATTAATTGTCATCCTATAATTCAACTCTGTCATGCCCACGAAGGCGGGTATCCACGCAAAAAACATTATCTTCCGTAGAGGCGAGTCTGTCTCGCCATTGTTTTTGAAACATTGTTTCCTAACCCATTTATTCCGTCCATTTTACCTTGGCGCGAACGAGCCAAAAAATCAAGAGAGTAAAAACTGACCTCTGTTCAGACAGTTATCCTCTCAATGCCACCCAATTTTACATTTACTTTCTTAATTACAAAATTACCCCTCCAGCACTTGGTAGTTACAGTTTTTGCTTTTATGGGGACAAGAAGGGTTGTTATCTGCTTTGTTTTCCGAATTTCTTTCTCAATAATAAGCCAGCTGGATCCCGCATCTAGTGGGTTGTGGGTGTATGACAGGGTATAAATGTGGGGCGATGGAAAGAATCTCAATACGACAGAGCTGGATTATATTTGGAGTTTACAATTCAAGTTTTTAGAAATTATTTGTAATCCCCCCCCTTGCCAAAATACATTTTTTATTACATAGTATTATTAATATGTCCTTAGAAAATATCCGTAATTTTTCGATAATTGCACATATAGATCATGGCAAAAGTACTCTTTCAGATAGGTTAATGGAGATAACAGGTACAATCTCCAAGAGAGATATACAAGAGCAAACTTTGGATAAAATGGATCTAGAAAGAGAAAGAGGTATAACTATTAAGTTGCAACCAGTTAGGATGGAGTATACCAAAGATGGTGAAGAGTATATTTTAAACTTGATTGACACTCCCGGTCATGTTGATTTTGCTTATGAAGTATCAAGATCTCTAATGGCTTGTGAGGGAGCTGTCCTTGTAATTGACGCAACTCAGGGTATTCAGGCTCAGACACTTGCGAATTTATATACTGCAATGGATTTAGACTTACAAATTATCCCTGTTCTCAATAAAATAGACCTGCCAAACGCTGATATAGATGCTCGTAGTGAGGAAATAAAACGTATACTTGGTTATGATAAAAGTGAAATTTTGGCAATGAGTGCAAAAACTGGCGAAGGTGTACCAGAGCTGCTTGATGCTATTATAGAAAGGATAAACCCCCCAAAAAGTAAGGCTTTGTAGTATTTATTTACTTATTTGACATTTATCAAAAAGTGTTGTTAGGTTGTTATGTGTTATTAAAAAACAATTCTTTTTTATGTATAAACGAACAATAATAAATATATTAGCAATCGCTGTATTTGTAATTACAACAGCATTGTTTGGTGTTATGTCTACTGCACCAGTAAACGCAGTTGGAACTCCAGGCTACCTTGTAGATAATGGAGTTGATTGTGACGCAGATTTACAAACCGAAGCTCCTTTTTGTCAAATTCAGGATGCTGTTGATGCTGCAGAAAACAGAGGCTACACTGAGATAGTAGTTAACGATGGTACATATGTTATTGATCATGCTCTTGAGCTTGGTTCTAATATGAAAGTAATCGGACAAAGTCGTGAAGGAGTTGTCTTGGACGCAACTAGCAGTGACTGGAGAGGTGTCTCTGTAGAGACTGATGGTGTTTGGTTGATGAATATGACAGTGATGGGTCATTCAGGAATTTATACAGTAAAAGCTTCTGGGGCAGATGATTTTCATGTTGTAAATGCTACAATTATTGGCGGTCGCGCTGGTATAGATATGAACGGAGTTAGTAATGTTCGTATTGAAAATACAGAAGCATATGGAGCTGACCTTGGTGGAATGCAGTTATCAGATTCAAACAATATTGTATTTAAAAATATAAATGTTCATGATAATGGTGCTTATGGAGTTGCTATTTATTCGTCTGGTAGGTGGCATGATGGTGGTGTTGATGGGGTACACTTCTACAATACAAATCTTTTTGGAGGTACAAATAGATTGTATACCCAAGATGGCAACTACAATGATCCTGCAAATCCATACCCTATAGAAAACATTACTTTTTCTACTAGTTTGTTTTCATTTGAGTTAAGGTATTTTGATGTTGAAACTAATAAAACTCATACAGGATATCTAAAAGATATTAATGATGTGTATGGAGCGCTTGCTATGATGGATGAGTATCCAGAGTTTGCGGGTGCAAAATATTCTCTTCGTGCATTAAATGATAACAACAAGCTATATATGATAGATGATCATACTCCATTGCAGGAAGCTGTTAATGAAGCTAATGTTGGTGATACTATCAAGGTTTTTGCTGGAACATTTAATGATAATGGTGCTGTTATAGATAAGCAATTAAAGATATATGGAATGGGTAGATATGCTACAACTTTGGATGGTTTTTCATCACCAAATATAACTGGTATTACTATTCAAGCTGATGGTGTGGAGATAGAAGATTTATCAATCAAAAATTATAAAACTGGCATTACTATTGATGCCAATAATGCAATATTGGATGATATAGTGCTTCATGGTAAACAAGTTCAGTATAGCAATGGTTCATGGCATGTTGCAACAAGCTCTGATTCTGTTGGGGTAAATTTTGCATCTGCTAAAGAAGGTAATATATTTGGAGGTCTTCATGTACATTATTTCAACAAGGGTGTTGATATTCCTTATGGTCAAGTAGGCACTGTCTTTGATCACAACGCGATTACTCATAATCGTACAAATGTTGTAATCTCTGCAGATCAAACAGCAAATAACCTATCTATTACAAATGGAAATATCAGGACTCCTTATAGTGGTATCAATGTTGATTATACAGGTGGCGAGTCCAATAGGGTGACAATGACTGGTAACTACTGGGGAGATGGTGGACCATCTGATAACAACAACACCGACTTTAGTAAATCTCTTACATTCCCGGGGAGTGGAGGGGTTATCAATGGAGCTGTGATATATGCACCGTTCGCATTCTCTTCACAGTTCTAATTATATATTATTAGAGTATAAAAATTGCCTTGGTATTTTGCCAAGGTTTTTGTTGTTGTCAGTTAGAGTTAATAGTCTTTACGCAGTGCCAATCCAATGGCTGTTGATAATTGATTTATCATCATCATTATATGTGGTTTGATTTCTTTTGGTATATGAATATCTCTAAAACAGTTTCCAAGATATATTGGAGTGTGGTAATCTCTAAAAAATTCTACAAACCCAGGGGTGTAAATACCTCCACCGGTAAAAACCACTTTTTCTGGAACTTGTCCTATTTTCTTATTTAACTCAATAAATGTATTCAATTCCGACTTTAGTATAGAAAAATAATCCAAAACTTGCTTTGGTAAATGATAAAGATTTACAAGACTAAGATCTTTCTTAAAATATTCTGCAACCTCTGGATCTATACCAAGGGAGTGTGATAGGTCTGTACTTATTTTTGATGTTCCTGATTTTATGTGAGAGCTTGATCTCAATACTCCATCTACAGTTACACTAAAAGTTGTATGATCTCCTCCTATATCAACCATTATGGTATTGCCTTTGTCTGGTGTTAAGAGAGCTCTTATCTGAGATACTGTTTGATTTTCTAGTGCAATTCCATCCAGATTAACATGTTCCAAAAGATTTTTACTATTTTCAATAACAAAGTCTGGTAGAGCATTTATTATTACTCTTCGCTTTCCAGTTTGTTTAACCACTTCTTTTGGCTGTTTTATAATACTCCAAGAAAGTCTCATTTCTTCTGGTGGATATGGGAGAAAATATTTAGCTTGTTTGTTTATTTCTTGTTCAATTTGTTTTTTTGATAAACTTGCAGAAAAATCCATTGTTGTTACATAAACATCTTTACTACGTACGCTCATCACTGTTTTGACTCCGCTAAATTCTCCAGAATTTAATATATCTTCTATCATTGTTGCTAATGGTCGCAACTTCGAGCTACCCCAGTACCCTTCTAGATCAAGGTTATGTTTGGCTACTCCATATGTAGCAAGCTCTAGTCTATTTTTTTCGTGGGCTACTTCAACCATCTTTATATTATCCGCTCCTATATCAAGACCGATTATATTGGAATTAGAAAATAACGATATAAGATTTCCAAGCACAAAGATGACTTTATATTAAATAACTATTATAGTATATCTAAGTGTATTGATTTGGTCAATTGTCTTTTTTGTATTCTCTAACTAACTTCTTAAATAAGTTACCTTTTTCAGCAAAATTTTTGAAATAGCCATAACTTGGAGATCCCATAGATAGCAAACAAGTTTTCTCTTTTTCCGTTTTTTCAAAAGCTGTTTTTACAATATTGTTCATATTTTCAACCACTTTGTATTTTTTGTAGGCGTTATTTTTTAGAAGTTTGACCCAGGCTAATCCAGATTCTGACTGTAATATTATAATATATGGATTATATTTTATGACATTTTCTACAACAGTATCAAAGTCATACCCTCTGTTTTTACCTCCTACAATTAAACAACCAAGTTTGTTTTTATAATATTGTACCGCTGCTAGAGTTGCATCTGGAGTTGTTGCGTTTGCATCGTTTACAAATATAATTTTGTTTTTAACTACAAATTCTTCCATTCTGTGTTCCAGCCCCTGAAACTCTGAAAAAGTTTTTTGCAATACATTATCGGTTATGTTTAAGAGATTTGCTAGTTCTGCAACTGTTCCACAGTTCTGCCTGATGTGTTTCGGTGATAGAGATTTGCTAGTTTTGAATATATTTTTATCTAGTATCTTAGATTTTATGATTTGCCCGTTTGTTTTGATGTCGTTTTTAATAAAGACTATCTCTGGTATTATCAAAAAATCATTGTTTGTTTGCCACTTCCAGATATTGCTTTTAGCCTCAAAATAAGATTTTATATTTTCGTGTCTATCAAGATGGTCTGCAAAGAAGTTTAGGAATACAGAATAATGTGGAGAAATTTTTAAGTTTTCAAGTTGATAGCTAGATAATTCACAGACAATAAAATCCAGATTTTCTATTTTTAACAACAGTGATATTAGAGGATTTCCAAAATTTCCTCCTATCTCAACTTTCTTGTTTGCATTTTGTAATAATTCTGATATGAGTTTTGTAGTTGTTGACTTACCTTTTGTCCCGCTTATTCCAATAACTTTAGTTTTGTTGGTTTTGTCTAAGTTTTCAAAAAACACTTCGGTTGAACTGGTTAATTTTGACTGTATATTTTTATCAAAAACACTTCTATCAATTCCGGGAGAAACAAAGATCACATCAAAATTATCAAAGTTAGCTTTATTTTTGTATTTTTTAATATTATCGTCATATATACTAACTCCTATTTTTGGAAAATTTTCTCTACAAAACTTGTAATTCGCTTTTCCTTCTGCACCATATCCATATATTAGTATATGCTTTGCATTTTTTAGCTTTATGAGTTTCATACTTTTACTTTTTTTTACTTTTTAATATTGGTCAAATTATTCCTCTTCGTTCGTCATATTTTTTTAAAACTTTTATAACTCATTTATTCCGTTCATTTTACCTTGGTGTAAAACGAACCAAAAAGACCAAGAGAGGATAAAACTTGCCTACGCTCAGACAGTTATCCTCTCAATACTACCCAATTTTACATTTACTTCTTTTAATTGAAAAATTGTCCCTCCAGCACTTGGTAAAATCTAGATTTGCTTTTATAAGGATGAGGTGGGTGGCTATTTTTTTGATAGAATAAGGGACTGGATTCTGCATCAAGGGCAGGATAATAAAGGGGGGGGTATAAGCAGCTTCAAAAGTTCATGGAGTTTTGTAGAGGCGAGCCTGCCTCGCCATTGTTTTTGAAATATATCTAGCTTATTATATTAGTGTCAAAAAAACAGTTGCACAAACTATAAAACTATAATATACTTTATATAATATTTGAGCGAATAGCTGCACAAATAAAAACAAAAATAGAACTTTATGCCAGCAGGAACATATCCAGATGGTTTTCCACTAAGCCCGCTTGAAGCGATTAGTTTCTCATATTTTTTGTCTGATCAAGAGAAGGCAGAATGGAGAGAGTGGTTAAAAACTGCCAATTCAGATGAGCAGTTAGAGCTGGTTGGTACATTGCATGATATTTGGATAGATAATCAGAAAAAAGCGATTCCTAGTGGTTTTAATAATAACCAGCAAAGTCGTAGACCTCAACAGTCACAACAACCACAGCAGCCACGGCAACAATCTCAGCAAAACTTTAGACCTCAGCAACAAGCAAGGCAACCACAGAGTGCTCAAGGCTCTCCACGACCTGTAGTTTCGCAACAGTCAAATCCTCAGTTTAGCCCATCTAGACCGGCTCCGCAGCAACAACGCCCAGCACAATCTCAACCTAGTCCACAACAAAATACACAACGACAACCTCAACCGCAGGCACAGCAATCCAATCAACCGCGGCAGCAGGTTCAAAGCTCACAACAACCATCTCCTCAGCAACCAGCTCAACAGGCAGTTCAACCAAAACCAACTAAGCTATCTCCTCAGACACCGCCAAAACCAGCTAAGCCAAAATATACTTTCAAGCAGGTTGATGAATCAGCCCCTGCGCCAAAGCTAGCTGAAAAACAAGAAGCGCCTAAGCCAAAATCTGTTGACAAAAAGACAAAATCAGGAGAAAAGGTTCAACAAACAAAAACCAAGAAAAAAGAAGGTGGAAAGTTTTTTAATGCTGAAAAAGTAGTTAATCCAAAGACAAAGTCAGTTTTAGAAGGTGTGTACAAGCAGTTTGTAGATAACAAAGCTAGTCAGGAAGATTTGATAAAGGCTTTGATGAATACAATTGTCAGCTTTGAAAATGTTTCCAATTACTTTGATGTTATTTCTGAGAGAATGATACAATTAAATGATAAGTTGCTAGAGCAGTCCAAGGGAACACAAGAATTAAAAAACTCATTTGCAGAAGAGATAGGGGATAATCGTTTTCGTGATGATGACATGCAAGATCAGATGAATTCTATAAAAAATGATATAAATAGAGTTTCTAGAGAGACTAGATCTGTGCGGCGTGATATTTCAAAAGACCAAGGTCAATTAAAAGAGCAGTTAGCAGTTTATGGTGCTGATATATATAAAGGGGATGGGCTTTTGGAGAGATTGAGTGTAATAATGTCTAGAATCAAAAAGTTAGAAACTGGTGGAAAACCTTCTTCTAATAAAAAGATTCAGGGATTAAAAAATAGAAAGAAGGATGATTCTGATAATATAAAAACTCTCGATATGAGAGATGAGATATAGAAATATAATAGACTTCTTTTCTAACTCCACTTCCAACCCATAAATCCTGAAATTCAACTAAAAAAATACCCTTCCCAATTCGTTTCACTAGTAAAAGTCGTTTCAAAAAAGACGTTTTTAAAATAAATTTAAGAATTTCTACTTGAAAAGCGAATTAGTCTAATAAAAAAATAGAGGTGGCTTAATGCCACCATTTTTATTGTTACAATATAATTATTTAATAAAGTAGCTTCTATTCTTCGTCTTCAAAGTCGTCTATTATTAGTTTTGGACTGTTTTCTTCCATCTGCTCTTCGCTCATCGTTTCTATAGAAATGATTATATCCAAAAGCTTTGATGCAAGGCGAACATTTACACCTTTACGACCAACAGCAAGAGCTGCTTCTTCAGGATAACAATACACTTTTGCAGTTTTTTTACCTTCTTTGTTTTTACCCAGTTCAATTTTTTCTATTTCTGCGGGCTCTAATGCATCTGCTATCATATTTTCTAAGTCTCCAGGTTGGTTTTCTACAATATCAACCTTTTCTTGCTGACCAACAGATATTTCTCTAATTATATTGATAATACGGATATTTTTTCTTCCCAATATTGTTCCAACTGGGTCGATACTTCCATTATCTTCATCTTCATTTACTGATACCAAGATCTTGCTCCTGTTGCCAGCTTCTCGTGCAATTTTGTCTACTGTTACAACTCCAGCTTCTACTTCTGGAACTTCTTGTTTGATTATAGCGTGGACAAACTCATTATCTGTTCTAGATAGTATGATGCGGGATCCTCTTTGTGGGTCTTCTGTAATATCAACAATTAAAGCTTTTACAATAGTTCCAGGTTTAAATCTATCTATTGGTAGGATATTTTCTTTTGAGATGAATCCGGTTGTGTTTGCAAGTTTTACAATATAACCACCTTTTCTGAACCCATCAATTTCTACGCTTACAAGCTCTCCGATTCTATCTTTGAATTTTGATAAAACCTTTGTATGTTTCATATTATTGATAGTATAAACCAGTACTTGTTTGGCAACCTGACTAGCAATACGACCAAAGTCTACTTCTTGGTCAATACTAACTTCTTCTCTAAGTTCATCCCCAATAGAAACCGTAGGATCGTTTAATCTTGCCTCCATTATAGAAATTTCTTTTTCTGGACTTTCAGTTTCTTCTTCTACAACTCTTTGTACTCTAAATACATTATATTTGCCAGTTTCTAAGTCGTAGTTAGCATCATACGCATAGTCTTTGTCTCCAAATTCTTTTCTGTATGCTCCAGCGATTGCCTTTTCTATAGCAGAAAGTACTTCATCTTTGTCCAGCCCTCTGTCTATGCAGAATAATTCAATTTGCCTCTTCAGATCACTTCCGGTATTTTCTTCTTTGTCAATTTTCTTTGTCATAACTATATTTTTAATATTTTTTTTAAAGAAAGACCCGCCGTGGTGGGGGTCATTTACATATTTATAATAAAGGAATTATTAAATATTGTCAAGTTTTATTTTTATAGTATGCTAATGTCTGCCCCAAGACTGTTCAATCGTTCTGATATTTCTTCATATCCTCTGTTTATAGAATAGACGTTTCTAAGTACAGATGTGCCGTCTGCAGCAAGCATTCCAATCAGTATTATCATAGCTGGGCGCAATGCTGGTGGACATACTACCTGAGCAGGTTTAAACTCTGTTTCTCCTTCTATGTATACTCTATGAGGATCTGCCAATATCATATTAACTCCTACTTTTGTCATATCCATATAGTATATAGCTCTGTTTTCATATACCCAATCGTGAATCAGTGTTCTTCCTTTTGCTACAGCAGCTATTGGTACAAAGAACGGCAGGTTATCTATATTGATACCAGGAAACGGTCTTGCACTAATTTTTTCGTCTAGGGCTACAAGCTCTGATGGTGCAGTTGTAATATCTACCAATCTTGTGTGTCCATTATCAGATTTGTATTCGTCAGATAAAGTATATCTAAAATTCATTTTCTTCAACTTTGACAACTCTAATTCCAAAAATTCTATTGGAGCTTTTTTTATCGTTATTTTGGATTTTGTAACTATTGCAGCGCTAAGGAACATCATCGCCTCTATTGGGTCTTGGCTATTGTAATGTTCTACATCTTGGTTGATTTCTTCTTTTCCGTGTATAGTTAGCGTTGTTGTTCCAATGCCTTCTATTTTTACTCCACAAGATTGCAAAAATAGGCAAACATCTTGTACCATATAATTACTACTTGCAAATTTTATCGTAGTTTTACCAGGGATCTTTGCAGCTGCCATTATTACGTTTTCACATGCAGTGTCTCCAGATTCATACATTACAACACTGTTGCTTTTCAGATTTTTTGCATCTACCTTGTACCAATCACTTGTTACTTCTATCTTCGCTCCCAGATCCTCCAATCCGTATATATGTGCCGCTGCGGTTCGTTTGCCAAGTTTGCAACCTCTAGAATGTGGGATATCAAAGTTATCAAATAAGTGGAGCAATGGACCCATAAACATCAATATAGTCCTTGTTTTTTGTGCTGATTCTTTGTTTAAATTATCTAATTTCAGTTTTACTGGAGGCTCTATCAAGAGATCCTTCTTGTTTATCCATGTTGTTTTTACTCCAATACTGTTCATCACTTCCAGTATTCTCTTAACTTCTTCAATCTTTGGAATGTTTCTCAGAGTAGTCTTACCTTTGTTAAGCAGAGATGCACAGAGAAGTCCCATTGCTCCATTTTTTGAAGTATTTGTAGTTATTTCTCCAGATAACTTCTTCCCTCCATTTATACAAAAATCAAGAGAATTTTCTATTCGTGAACTTGTTTTGATACTGCATTTTGACATAAGATTTTGAGTTATTTTGTTTATAACAGTTTCAAATTAACCTTGTCTGTTGTTTTTGTCAAGTTTTTAGTTCTGTTGTGTAAAACAATAGCGAGATAGGGTTTCCTCCACAAATTCCATGAACTTTTGAAATAAAACCACCGTCCTGTTATTCCACACACTTTCGCTGTCATCCCGCACTAGATGCGGGATCCAATCCTTTGTTCTGTCATGCCCGCCAAGGCGCGGTATCCACGCAAAGTGAAATTATCTTCTGTAGAGGCGGGCCTGTCTCGCCATTGTTTTGCCGTCATTCCTGTGAAAACAGGGATCCAGAAAAAATTGATTGAGGTATAGCTAAAACGGTGATTTGATTTTTATTATTGAATATTAAAACACTGGATCCCGCATCTAGTGCGGGATGACACAGTGGAGAGTGCGGGCATGGCAGAAGATGGCTGCGGGATAACAATATTAATATTTTTACGGATTTCTTGACAATTTTTATTCTCCGTGTTCTTATACTTATATGGTTAGGTATTCTAGGCAGGGTTTTGTAAAATATATTATTTTATTTACAGTTATTGCATGTGGATTAGTGTCCTTGGTGTATCCAATATTTGGTATGCATTGTGCTTTTTAACGCTTGACAATTTGCATAAATTGTAAAATGATTTTTTTGTTGGAGAGGTGGCTGAGTGGTCGAAAGCGTCTCACTGCTAACGAGATGTCCCTTTACCGGGACCGCAGGTTCGAATCCTGTCCTCTCCGCCATTTTGTTATCAATTGTTTTATAAGCCTTAATGGCTTGTTTTTTTTGTGCTATTACTCTTTACAACAAACAAAAAATATGATTAAGTAATTGTACTATGGGTCCAAGCAATTCTATACGATTCAACCCTTTTAGTGGTAAAAAAACTGCCAAAAAGTCGCAGTCTAGTAGAAAGCTTGTAAAAAAAGACCAAGATCAAAAACAGCTAGATAAGAACGGTATTGTTGTTTACCAAAAGAATCAAAAATCAAAAGTTTTATCAATATTTCGTTTCAAAAAGAAAAAAAAGAAAAAATCAACTCATTTTAATTATTTCAAAGATTTGGTAGAGGAGGATTTTCGTAGATCTGGGGCTGGTATCAAAGTTTCTAAACTATTTTTATTAAGATTTGTTTTACCAGCTACTGTAGTGTTGTTCGTTATATCTATTCTTGCATTCTTTTTCTATGATTCGGACACAACCTTGGATACAAATATAACAGAATCTAGAAGTTCTATACTAGGTGAAACTGTTAAACTAGAAGAAAGAAGTTTTGATCACAGTGTATCTGCAGAGGGTACCTTGATTATTCCTATAAAAGACAAAACAGCAGAGCTTGCAAATTTTACATTGCCAGATTTTGTTAGATTTACTTCCAACCAACTAATAGTTACACCAACCAGTGATAATATTGGCAAATATGAAGTGTCTATAAAGACTGGCAAATATCTAGATACATATAATATAACAATTGTTGAAGCAGATTCCGAATTCTCTGAGTTAAAAGATAAGATTTCTGATCTTCTTGGACAAGAGGTTTCAAAGTATGCTATTAGTGTATATGATATTACCGATGATAGATCTTTTGGTGTAAACCCCGACAGTATATTTCCTCCTGCAGATTTGTCAAAACTGCCAATCGCTGTGTTGGCTTTGCTAGATGTGGAAAAAGGTAGTTTCAATCTGGACACAAAAGTAAAGGGATATACAGTTAGTTATTATATATACGATATGGTTGTAAATAACGACAACAACTCTATGACAACGCTAGAAAATTTTATAACTGGAGATTGGAACCAATGGGAAAGTATAGATTTTCGTATCAAAGATGAGTTGGGTGTTGACCCTTTTTATCGTTATCCTCACGAAGTTACTGCACAAAATGCAACCAAGTTGATGACCGATATTTATGCTGGTGCAGTATTAAACGAATATCACTCTAGCTATTTATTAGAACTTATAAAAGATTCTGCCCCTCGTTTTCAAGATAGGATTGTTGCAGGAGTTCCATCCAATATAGAGGTTTCTCATGTTTCTGGTCAGGATTATTTGCCAGATGGTTCATCTGTTTACAATGACCTTGGTCTGGTATATGGTGAAAAAACAAACTTTGTTTTAGCTATCCTTGTAGATGGTGTAGATAGATTGGAAGCACAGCAAAATATTGTATCTATTACAGAGATGGTTTACGAGTTTTTTGAGAATGATATTGATAAGGCTCTTGACGAGCTTAAATAGCATCTTTTTGCCATTGTTCTAATATTTGCGGTGCATTGTCAAATCCTTTATACATAAGATATTGCACTGCTTTATATTTGGTATCAGCTTCAATATCGCTCCATTGTTTAATATTGTATCTTTCTTTTACACCTCTTTTTGTTTCTTCATTTGGGTTATCAGAGATGTTTCCGATTACTTCATCAATAATTAATTGATCTATACCTCTTTGGTGTAATTTTTGCACTACCCATTTTATACCTTTGTATCCACTAAGGTCTTCTACGATATCTACTGCTAACTTTTGATCGTTTATAAGGTTGGAATCTTTCAAATACTGTATCTCCAGATTAATTTCTGGAGTGTTGAAACTTTTTTTTCTTCCTTTTCTAATTAGTTCTTTTTCAGAGTAATTTCTCTTGCCTAGTATTCTGAGGAAATATAATTTTAGTTTTTGACTTGCCATAATTCATTTTTCGTTTTATAGTATTTATATAATTTTAATTTATGTTAAAAAAACAACAAAGTCAAGTAGAGCAGGGTAGATCCAAATGGTATAAGTCTATGATTGAAGAAATTGATGAGGTTTCATCAGGCTGGAGGCGACGACATAAGAAAAAATCAAGTCTACCTTTGCTAAAAAGATTGATAAGGAGAGCAGACATTATTGGTATAAAAAGGAAAGGGGAGAAAAAATTTGTAGAAAATCTAGAATCTGCTGTAGAAATGTTGCCAGAAATACACAAATCAAGAGAAACTATGAAGAAGTACTTAAATCTTCAGAGAAATGTAATCGTTTATTATCGCACACATCACAAACTTGCATTGCCAAACCAGTACTTTGTAATTGGTATGATGTTGGGAGCTATGGTTGGTCTAACATTTTTTTGGAAATATATCTATATTGCTTGGGTTGTAACAATAATAATTGGAACAGCCGGCAAGGTTTACGATAAAGTCCTAGAGAAAAAAGGTAAAATAATCTAATTATTACAATTTGAACGATATTGTTAGATAATTTGCAATCTGTTTGATTTCAGCTTGGAAGTCTTCATCGTTTTTTAACTTTTCAGAGTAGCACTCTTTGGATTCGTCAGTTAGCCCCTTCTCGTTTAGACAAGATGCATAGTATTTTTTATGGATCTCTTCATTTTTACTTTTATCTAGTCTTTGTTCTAGTAAGATAACATTGCCATCTTTTTCAGCAAATATCCTTATAATTATTATTGCAGTTTCTCCTTCTCCATCCATCGTATAGATAGCTCTAAATCCTTCTACGCTATCATATTTTGCAGTTTCTATGTTGCCCATTTTGTATGTTTCTGAAAGATTCTCTTCTCTTATTCTGAATGCAGAATTTGGATGAGGGTCTTTGTCATATCCTATCCCTGTTTTGATAAAATTACTTACTTTTTCTATTTTATCTTTATCTGCTATACTGATATTTGGTAGTTTTGAGTTGTTTATATACATATAAGAATATGCACTAGAGCTCTCTGCTTTTAATAAAAATGCAGTAACCCCATGTTGTATATTATTATATCCACTGCCTATTACTAACTTGCTATATTTTGCAGCTTCTTTTGGTTGTAGTGTTATTGCAGAGCCATATTCTTCTGTAGTTTCGTTTTTTATGAAATCTGGAATATTCGCAGCTTCAATAGATTGAAAATACATTACACCATCTTTTGTACAATATTTTAATTCATCTTTTTCTGTTATAGTCCCTTTGTCTTGTTTGCAATCTTCAAACAGATCTATTTTTACAACCTCGGTTTCCTCTGTATCAGAAGTATCTATAAAATCTTCTTTTATACTAGACCACAATACAGATGGCTTGTATTGATCAAATCCCTTTACGGTTTCAAGTTCTATTAATAGTCCAAAAATTATAGCACAGAATATCAAAAATCCAATCAATTTTGTAAGAAATGAGAAAAATGAAAATCTATTACGACTATCATCATAATTAGTATAGTTGTAATTGTTATAGCCGTTATGCTCTCCTTCGTCTGGAGTTGTGTAACTAGCCTCTTCTTGGTAATAGTTTTCGTTGTATGGTTCTGTATCAGTCATCTTTATCTATTTTTATATGAAAAACAAGACGACTATAACATATTTTTTTGTTATTGTAAATATTTAATTTTTTGAGTTGTATGAGATTATTTCAAATAGAGCTAAGTTTTTGGTTGTGGTCATCTATTATTTCCTATTGTCATGCCTGCGAAGGTGGGTATCCACACCTTGCTAATCAAAGTTTGATGATGAATTAAATTCGGTAAAACAAAAACAGCTCCTTCCAAACTCATTTATTACATTCATTTTACCTTGGCGCAAAACGAACCAAAAGACCAAGAGAGGATAAAACTCACCTTCGTTCAGACAGTTATCCTCTCAGTACTGCCCAATTTTATATTTACTTTTTAATTACAAAATTGTCCTTCCAGCGCTTGGTAATTATGGTTTTTGCTTTTACGATGAGGTAGGTGGCTATTTTTTTTTGACAAAAAGCTAAATCCCGCATCAAGTGCGGGATGACAACGGGGCTGTGCAAGATGACGAGCTTTGAAATACAGGATGGCGTTGATGTGTTTTATTCCGTTTATTTCCCCATTGCTCTCCAGAAGCTGGAGTGAGTTACAATACCTATGTTGTTTATGTTGCTCTTAGAATTAATCGACCACCCGCCATCTACAAGAAAATAGTGCTCTGGATTTTGCTTTGCTATAAGAAGTGATTGCATCTGACTTGAAAGCTCCATCTTCTGTCCAGATTTGCCAGCCTTTACAGTCATTAATAATGAACTAGCTCCATCTTTGAATTTGCACGATGACCATTGATCGAGATCGTACCATTTACCAATACTCCATCCGTATGGTAACATACTTTCAAAATCATTATTTTTGGATACATAGATAGTGGCAGAATATCCCGAGCATGTTTCAACATTTTTTAGTTCTGTCAACGCCTCTTTTTCATCTTTTTCAGTTCCCATTAAGTGAAGGCTTATATCTAGATTTCTCTTGCCAAATTTTTCTTTAATTATGTTCATCACAGTTTTTACGCTCAAACTTGGTTTTACTCCCCTTTCTTTGGCAAACTCTGTAAGTACAAAATCCAAATGAATCGTCAGCTCAGTTTGACCTGTTAGGTTGTAGAATTTTTCTGACTCTGTTCTAAT
Organism: Patescibacteria group bacterium; assembly: GCA_029935375.1. Classification (GTDB taxonomy): domain Bacteria; phylum Patescibacteriota; class JACMRA01; order JACMRA01; family JACMRA01; genus JAOZKL01. Next base: position 20,219 of record JAOZKL010000010.1, read on the forward strand.
TAGATCTATTTTTTGTTCTAGAGTTTTTGTATCATATTCTAGTAAAGATGGGATGATGATCATATCGTTAGTAAAATACAAAGTTTTAGTTTTGTCAAAAGATTGTTTTCGTTCACCATATTTTACACTGTTTATTACGATTGTTATCCCGTACTTCGATGTGAGATCCAAAAAAAATGATTACCTCCCGTAGAAGAGAGCTTGTCTCGCCATTGTTCTTTATAGCAAAAAAAAAGCATAATTCTCCTCAATTCCCCTTTGGAGGGGTGGCAGACAAAGTCTGACTGGTTTGTTTGTTTTGCCGGACTTATTTCACTGTAAAATATTATTTGACAAGACGTGGATACCCGCCTTCGCGGGCATGACAGAGCATCAGATTATTACGTTCATTTTACCTTGGCGCGAACGAGCCAAAAAACCAAGAGAGGATAA